>CALBIN010000020.1 GCA_937893275.1 uncultured Opitutia bacterium
GATCAAGCTTCTTCAGCCGCGCCACCGCCTGGATGACGAGCGTTGCCTCCTCCCCGCTGATCTTTGGGGCAAAGATGAGGACTACGCCTGGTACAGCACGGGAAATGCAGCCACCTACACCGATTTGCCCAACGGGGTTCTGGGCGACACCACCCTGCAAGCTCGGTATATTCGGGGAGCATTCTCCGACAAGCCTTTCACCATTGGCAAATACGAAGGCGTACGCACACGCGTCGCAATCGCCGAATTGGCTGCCAACGGCGGATCTCCCATGGGTTTCTACGCCCGGTTCAGCGACCCCGCGGCCCGCGAGGTGTTCGTCCGCTACTATCAATTCCTCGGACGCCACGACGACCTTTTCCGTGGCAACTCTCCTCACGCCGAGGCTCTTCTTCTCTTTCCCCGAAAGGCAATTTGGCAAGGAAACCTCGAACGATTGGAGGCCTTCCGCATGCTGGGCAGGAAGCTGCTCGACCAGCACGTCCTCTTCGACGTCTTGCCCGACGACTTGGCGACGCCCGAAATACTTGCCAAGTACCAGGTCACGATCGATCCTGGCAAGGACTCCTTGCCGTCACGGAAACGACTCAGCCGCTTTGACGCGCCTGCCACGCTGCGGGTATGCGTCAACCGCCCCGCCAAGGGAAATGAAATCGATCTGCACTTCGTCAACTATGATCGGGACGAGCTCCCCAAGAGGGCCAACGGCAGACCAAATCATGGTCGTGGCCCCACCGATGAAAGACCTAGGGCGGTGTCGGAGGCCGAAGTGTCCTTCGTTCTTCCAGCGGGAATGAAGGTTAGCGAGGTGGAGGTGATCTCGCCGGAATATGATAAACCTCTCCATCCCAATTTCCGATTCGCCGATGGCAGAATCTCCTTCACCATGCCCGAATTCCTCGTCTACGCAGTGGCCAGGCTGAAGCCTTAGTCCATTACCCATAACCCAGCGACCTATGAGATTCACGACCCAATCAATCATCTTCGGACTGGCCGTCCTTTGTCTGCCGATAATTGGGTTCGGCCAAAAGAAGAAGGCCAAGAACCCCAATTCTTTTTTCGATCTCGAATACGCCAAGGTCGACGGCATCTCGCTTAAACTGGATCTTCTGATGCCGGCCAAGAAGACGGACAGGAAACCCGAACTGGTGGTGTTCTTTCACGGCGGATCCTGGCGGGGCGGCTCCAAGAAGACCTGTCACCTCGGCTGGTTGACCCATCATGGCTACGCGGTGGCCAGCGTGGACTACCGCCTGAGCGGACAGGCCAAGTTTCCCGCGCTCGTGCACGACTGCAAGGGAGCCATTCGTTGGTTGCGAGCCAATGCCGAAAAGTACGGTATCAATGCCAAGCGCATCTGCGCCTCAGGCGCCTCCGCCGGCGGTCTGCTCTCCACTCTCGTGGGAACCAGCGGGGGCATCAAGGCCCTCGAGGGAACAGTGGGGGGCAACCTCGATCAATCCAGTCGGGTACAGTCCGCTCTCGGTATGTTTTGTCCGACCGATCTGTATTACAACGCCACCGCCGAGAAGGAACGTTGCGACCAGCCCAACTGCCCGCTTTACCAACTACTCGGAGGGAAGCCCAGCGAACGCCTCGACCTAGCCAAACTGGCCAGTGCCACGGCTCACGTCACGAAAGACGACCCACCCGTCATCGTGCTCTACGGCACGGAAGACAAATCATTGGTCAAGCCGCTCCACGGGGAACGCCTCAAGGCCCGCTATGACGAGGCCGGACTGGATGCCACCTATCAATTGATCGAGGGCGCCGGTCACGGCGGTCCTCAGTACCGTGACAAGGAACGCAGCAAGCTGATCCTCGACATGCTCGAGAAGACCCTGCGAGCCCCGAAATAAGGGGCTATTTCTTCCGCATTCCCTCGAGGCTTGCCCGGACGGCCTTCAGCTTGGCTACGAACTCAGGGTCATAGCCATTGAGTTGACGGGCAAGCCAGGAATCCGTCTCGAACTCGTCCAGGATGCCGTCGAGGCGAGTCAGCTTGCTCTCGATTTGCCTAGTGGCATCTCCCCTGAAGAGCTCGGCCTCGAGTCGAGGCAGGTCAACCTGCAACTGGCGCATCTTGCGGTCGAGGGCCTGACGCTTGCCGATTTCCTGCAACTCCTTGATCTTGGCGGAACTGGCCTCCTTGGCTTCCTGGGTGTAATTGACGCCCTTGGGGATGGGCCAGTCGTCTGTGCGAAAGGTGCCCATGGGGAGGCGTTCCCGCCCGACGAGGTTACCAGTGGGCCAATTGGCCCAGCCATAGCGGGCGGCCACGGGCTCCGTCACGAGGTCACTGATAAGCTCGATGCACCATTCGTTTTCCAGTTTGGTATGACGGGCCTTGGCTGGATACCAACGGCGGTCCTTACCCGCAACGATGAAGCCCAGGAACTCGGCTTTGCCCTCGCGTGGACAGGGAAGCACCTGCCAGTAAGCATTGTTCTCTATGTGTTTCCAGCGCTCGTGGACGACGGGGTCCTGGTCGAAGAAAAGGTACAGTTTATCCTCCTTGACCTTCATGTGAAGATATTCGTTACCCCGATGCACGACCGGTTCCTTGTACACCTTGGCCAAAGCCCAAAGAGAAGCGTACTCGGCCACCGGCAACTTCTCTGAAGGATGGATGTAGGAATTGCCCGTGGGATAGGTAGCGATCATGTCGGACAACGGATCGTCCTTGAGGGCTCGACGCTGAACATCTCGCACGATGGCATAGCCCTCGGCGACGGTGGCAACCTCGGGATCCACCCCGAAGGTCCCCCACCCCGGCTGGCTGATGCAACCGAACGGCAGGGTATCGTCGCGAAAGGCTTTGCGAAAGGAGACCGGCACCTTGGGGAAGGTCCGCTCATAGCGGGTCCAACGCATAAAGTTGTTGTTCTCGCCCTGATAGTAGAGAACACCTCGCAAGCCGAGATCGCGAATGGGCATCACGGTGGCGTTGAACAATCCGGCGGGCGGACTCCAAGCACTGCGGGAGTCGCCCGGTTTCTTGGGCATGCGGAGACGGGGAGGCTTCTTTCCCTCGACCTTCGACTTGGCCACCTTTTCTTTGTGCTCGACCTTGGCCTTCTCGCAATCCGCCTCCCATTGCTTCATGAGGGAGGCGACCTGCTTGGGATCGTCCCAGACCGCGGTCTCGGCATCATAGTCTGCCAGCACGGTCTTGATGATCTTGTCGTCGATTGACTCCAGTTCGCTACGCAGGCACCAGGTCTGCCCGAGGGTGCCGCCACGGGCCACGTTGATGATGCCCACGGGCACCTTGAGGTAGCGATGAAGGAAAGCTCCGAACAGATAAGGCACGGCGGAAAAGCGTTGGGCGTTCTCCGGCGTGCACTCCTTCCAGCCAATATTTCGGCTCACCTCGTCCAGCGGCTTGTACCAGGAGTCCTCCCACGCCACGTAGCGCAGACCGGGAAAGTCGGCCGAACCCGACTCCCTTCCCTTGCGGTTGAAGCCGCTCCACCCCATGTTGCTCTGCCCGGCACAGATCCAAACCTCCCCGATGAGGGCGTTGCGAACCACAACCGTTTCGTCACCTCCGCGGGCGATCATCCAGGTAGGCTGAAAACTGGCCTTGGCTGGCGGAAACGACACAGACCAGCGCCCTTGCTTGTCTGTCTGAGCGGACAGGCTGTTCTCCTGCAGACGCGGCGGGTTCTTCTCCACGTAACGCACGCTCACCGCATAGTCGTCGCGGTCATCAGACTTGCTCTCCAAACCGGTTTCATCCTCGGCCTTTTGTCCAGTAACGACATCTTGGGTGAGAGTCACCTTCACGACAGTCCCCGGTTTACCCCAACCCCAAACGGTGATCGGCTTTCCCTGCTGCAGGACGACATTGTCGCCCAGTATCTTGGCGAAACGGAGGTTGTCCAGTTCCTCGACCGCAGCCAGGGAGCCAAGAGAGGTCAGGGCAAGGAGAGATCCGAGTAATTGAATATTCATGAGAAAAGACGGTGGGAGGAGATTGGGCAGTGGCAAATGAAAGCGACGGGGGGAGCAGTCGTAGAGGTCACGGGACAGTCGAAACTTGGGCCGGCTTGAGGCGTGGGTCGCTCAAGTCGAGGCGGTAGAGGATTTGGTTGTAGTCGTAGCGGGGGGTCGGATTCCGGTTGCTGGAAAAGGTCATGGTGTAGGTGCCCTCGAAGTAGATCACGCGCCCATTGTTCTCGGCCCAGTAAGGATGCTGCATTGGATTGTAGAAGCTATAACGGTCATGGGTCATGATCTTGACCGCCTTGCGCCACGGGCCCTCGGGAGCAGGCGCCTCCGCGTACCAGATCTCACCGAGGAAAGAAGGCTTGGCCCAAGATTGAGTAAATATACTGATCCATCGCTTGCGCCAAGGATTCCATGTGACGTGTCCATGGTGGCGCTTCACCTTGCTGCCCTCCATATCGGTAAAATTCGCGTCCGCCTTAACCGACACGTAGGTGGAGGGATCGAGCCAGCTCTCGTAGTTATCCGGAAACCGCATATCCGGCAAGGTGGAACCACAGTACACCCAGTCGCGCCCATCCAACCTGTGACGGAGAGGATGCCCATTGGGTCGCAGACTCTTAGGATTGTGAAAGGTGAAACGCTTCTCAAAGACTTCCTTATCCGAGTTAAACTCGCAAAGCCCCGCCTCGTAGACCTCCATCGACTTGCGCACCTTGACATAGGTCGCCACGAGGCGCTCGTTCCCCTTTTTGTCCTTCAAGGTGAGCATGGCCCCGAGCCAAGTCGGACCCTTCCCTTCCATCGGAGCCATCTTGCGAGCAAAGCCGTCTTTGTCAGTGAAATAGGAATAGTTGACCCTGGCATCGAACCGAAGCCCGCCTTTCCGGCTCAAAGGCGAGGTGGCCATGGTCACGTGAAAATTGCCCAGCGGATAGCGCGGGCGGTTGGTGTCACCCCAGAGCCAGTAGAGCTTGTTGCGAAATATCGTGGTGTGCACACTGTCACTGCCAAGCACTTTGGCGTTGAGCAAGGGTTGCTTTATGGGAGCTCCCAACCCGGCTCGCAAACTGTGGTGATATAGCCCTCCCCCAGTCAATCGACAAAGGCGTTCCGCGAGATTGATGCGCTTGACTTGGATCGTAGAGGTTTTCCCTGGGGTGGTAACAAGGCGTTTGCCTGGAAAACCAAGACCATCCTTGGGGTACTCATAGCCATGGCTAGTCACCTTGAAGAAAACTGGGATGTCCATCAATCCCGGTTCGTCAAAGGCGACCACCCCCGCATTGTCGGTAATATAGGTAACCCCGTGCACGGTGGACAGTTCGACCATCGGCACGCCCCGGTCAGTCGCTTGGTCGACCACGCGAATTACAAAAAGATCGCCTGCGCACGCCACAAAAGGCAGGGATGCCGCAAGAAGCAATTTAAGTTTCACTTAAGCGCCTCAATCTCCGTTGAACAGTCAGAGACATCCCGGAGGCTCCAGACAAATGATGAAGCTCAAGTGGATTTTGTGAGGATCGTCTGTGTGGGGAAGGCTAGCTCGAGACCCTCGTCCGCAAAACGCTTGAGAATAGCCAAGTTGAGGGCGGTCTGCGTCCCGAGAATGTCCGAACCTTTGGTTATGCGGTAAACGAATATGACATTCAGAGCGAAGTCACCGAATTGATTGAATCCGACCGAAAGGTTTTCCTCGAGGTCGTCCTTGTGCTGGTCGGCAATTTCATGAAGCACCTCCATGGCACGCTTGATTTTGGCCTCGTCCATATCGTAGGTCAGTCCCAAGTTCAGCACCACCTTTCGCGATGGCTCGGAGGAGACATTCTCGACAGCAGTATCTGAGATCTCTGAATTCGGGATGGTTACCATGCGCCCGTCCAGCGTCTGCAAGCGGGTACTGCGAAGCCCGATCTCGGTAACGGCTCCATCGAAACCCGCAACCTTTATGCGGTCCTTCAGCCCAAAGGGCTTGTCAGTAAAAATGGTGAAACCGCCAAACATGTTAGCCAACGAATCCTTGGCCGCCAAAGCAAAGGCCATACCAGCCACGCCCAAACCCGCCAAGACGGT
Source organism: uncultured Opitutia bacterium (assembly GCA_937893275.1). Classification (GTDB taxonomy): domain Bacteria; phylum Verrucomicrobiota; class Verrucomicrobiia; order Opitutales; family Seribacteraceae. The sequence goes on from CALBIN010000020.1 coordinate 6,025, forward strand.
GGTTATGTCGTACCCCGCATTGTCCATCGCCATAATGGTGGCCACGATCCACACGATGGTCTTGACACCTCTTCGAACGATGGGAACCAGTATGTCGTCCAAGTCGGTTTCGGAATCTTCGAAGAAAGGGACGGCGTATTCGTCCAGCACGGCGTCAAACAAACGACAAAGCAACCAAGCGCCGAGCAAAGTGATAAGGACGGAAAAGAATCCGTTAATCCACTGATCGACACCACCGTAGGCCGAAAAATCGAGGTAATTCAGCCCCACCCATGCTCCAGCCAAGGCACTGGCAAAAACCAAAGGTTTCTTGATCATCTCGATCAAGAGATCGTCCAGTTTAGTGGAAGTCTTTTCGGTGAGCTTCTTGATGTGTTTCTCGATGAACCAGTAAATCGTACGAGCAACGATGATCGCCACCAGAACCAAGATTAGGGCGATACACCAATCTCGAATGGGGTTATGGAGGAACTCTTGCTTGAGAAGAACGATCGAATCTAAAGAAAGGGCAAGAATCCCTGTAGTAAAAAAAGAATGAGTTAAAGCAGGCATGAATGAAATCGACGATTTGTTGTTAGGCGATCGCAAGGATAGAATAGTTCCGCATCGGCAGGCAATAAAGTTCATCACACGACATGCGACAAAATGTCATTAGCATTTGAACAATGCCGTCCAAATGACTCAGTGAATGCCCCCCTCATTCAACAAAAAATCCTTTACCTATGCTAGAAACAAACGAAATGCAGTACAGTTTGAAATTGGCACAATTTTTGCATGCTTAACGAGGTGGATAAAGTCCTACATCTAAAACAAAATTCACGAAAACATTAAGTATTCGTCTTAAATTTGCGGTATTCGTCTATTAGGCTATACTAATAAAAAAAGATTTAGGTGGGCAGAAAATAGAAACTTCTATCGTGGCGGACAAACAATTCTTGCATCTCCAATTTGAGGCGGTGGCCTAGTTGGATTAAAGACAAACTTCAATATAACTCAACTGTATATGAATTCTAAATCGGGACTACCCAACAGCAGTAACCATCGCAAGGCCAATCCCGACAAGGGAAATGGTTCTCGTTACCTAGCCAACGACCTGTCGACTATTCTGTTTCTCAGCAAACGTGGGATTTCAAGATCACCGCTTGCTCGTGAGGCCCTTCGAAAAGTTCTAGCAAACTCGAGGCACTTCGGTCGCTTTAGAATAGCATGCCGAGGCGTATCGGAAGCTTATGATCAATGTCCACTCGACCTCAGGATGAAAGAAGCGATCTCGCACAACAAGGAATACACATTAGATGGTTTGTCTCGCTTCGCCCTGAAACCGGACTTGGCAAAAGCCGACTTGATCCTGACCATGGATGAAGAGAGCGAAGTCTTCGTTAAGGAAAACATGGAGTGCATCCGCGGGGAGGTTCGTCCCTTCGGGTTGTTTCTACCGCCTGGGAGCCTCCCCCATTTACCGGATCCGTTCTTGGAGAGAAAAGAACACCACGAGTGTCACTATGCCGAGCTGATTTACCTGATTGAGAAAGGGTGCGGCGCTCTCGTGGAGTCAATCCCCTCCTTAACTGCCTAGAGCAAAGGCAGAGGGAGCCATTTCCAAAGATTCGTTTCGAGCGGGATCCGTCTCCTCAGCGGGTCTTTCCTAGGACGCGGGGGAACTTAATCCACCTATTTCTTAACGAAACTTCATTCATTCACGCTTGCTTGACCCAAGCGAAAAGTAAATGTGGGGACCATAATTAAGACCTCATCGGCAAGAAGAGATTCCCTAAGGACATCTCTAGCCGTTCCTTCGTTGACCGCTCTTGCCTTGGCGAACGAAGCTGCGAGCGACATAAAAATCACCCGGATCGTACACTGCCGAATCCCAGCACGCCGATCCAAGCTGGCAGGAAAGAACTCTAGAGGTGACGTACACGGGGACAGCTCGGGCGACAACCTAATCCGCCTTACAAATACCGGAGAGCAAGGTTTCGATCATGGTCGCCTCCAACGCAAACAGGCGGAAAGTCTAATTGGTAAAAACCCGTTTGATTTTGTAGACCAAAAGGCCAAACGGGTATCGGAACCATTCGGAACCGATACCATGTCCCTCCGGGACTTGGCGGGCAAGATTCTGGGCAAATCCGTGCACGCCATGCTGGGCGGTAACGGAACAAGCAATGTGCCGGTCTACGATGGTTCGATCTACTTTGCCGACTTGCTCCCGGACTACGCCTCGAAATGGAAGGATCGGTTCCACCAAGAAATCGACATGGGTCTCGAGGCGGGGCACACTGCCTTCAAGGTAAAGGTCGGTCGCGGAGCGTAGTGCCGTTAAGTTTCATGGGGTGTTTCGTTGGAAGCCAACAGGGTTGGCTCAATGATGTGACCCTGTTGACTGAGAAAATAATTGACAGCAATTAGCCGCCTAGATATATCTTGTTATAACATAAGCGATCAGACAAGCATTTTCCTCAAATATTATTATGCCGACAGCGTCCCTCAGTGAGAAAGCCTACCAGCACATTCGTCGCCAGGTGTTTGCCGGCGAACTGTCACCGGGCGAGCATCTCGTCAATCGCACCCTGGCCAAGGAGTTGGGGACCAGTTTCATTCCGGTGCGGGAGGCAATCAGTCGTCTCGCCAGTGAGGGCCTGGTGAAGCAGGTAACCGGAGCGGGCGCGTTTGTGCGCACCTTTGACCGTCAGGAGATTTCGGAGGTCTATGATGTGCGTGAGTTGTTCGAACCCTATGCGGCGACTCAGGCGGCGCGATTTTTAACGGATCATGAGTTGGCCGAGTTGAAGTCACTGCTGGAGGAGTGGGAGTCATTGGGCGAAACCATCCTGCGGCGAAAACGGGGCGCAACGGAGGCGGAACTCGATCGCTGGCTGGAGCTGAACGAGCGTTTTCACGAAGTGATGATTCAAGCGTCACGCAATCATTTGCTCTCCAAGATCACGAAGGACGTGAATGTTCTGTCGCGGTGTTTTGCCGCGCACCGGGGATCGCCCAAACTGCTGTCACGCGAAACGGTGGTGTTCACGTTGGAGTCACATCGTCGCTTGTATGAGCTGCTCGACAAGCGGGATTCAGAAGCGGCGGAGTCGCTGGTACGAGAGCAGTTGCAGTTTGGCCGCCAGTCGGTGCTGGCCTTTTTTGATCAGAACCGAGGGCGTTG
>CALBIN010000021.1 GCA_937893275.1 uncultured Opitutia bacterium
AGGCCAACGAAAAGGAAGCCACCCTCTTTTTGTATCAAGACGACATCAAGCAAGGCTGGCGTGTCTCGTTGAACGGGAAACGCCTGGGCAATCTCGAACGCTTCGAACCCAAGGTCTTGCATTCCCTGAAAGTGCCGGCCGGGACGCTGAAGGATGGTCAGAACAAACTTGCCGTCGAGGCGCCTACCGCAGTCGACGACATCTTCGTGGGCGGAGCCTTTATCGAACTGGATCCGCTGGACGAAGTGCTTTCGCAGTGTTTTCTGGAAGTAAGCGCTTTTGACAAGAAGACTTCCGCTCCCTTGCCCTGTCGCTTCACCATAACCGACACAAAGGATTTCCTGATGCCCCTGCAGGTTAAGTCCTCGCTCCGTTTGGCGGTCAGACCGGGAGTCGTCTATTCGATGGATGGAAAATGCAAGGTCGGGGTCTTGCCCGGCGAGTACTTGGTCTATGCCACGAGGGGATTTGAGTACGGTGTGGATACGATCAAGGTCACGGTCGGTCGGGGAGAGACCAAGAGGGTAACCCTCAAGATCGGCAAGGAAGTGCCCACCGAAGGCTGGGTAAGTTGCGATCCGCACATCCACGTTCGTACTTTCAGCGGACACGGAGATTCTACAGTCGAGGAGCGAATACCGACAATTGCGGGCGAGGGTATCGAGCTGCCGGTTGCTACCGATCACAATCACCATACCGATTTTGCTCCTTACCAAACTTCAGCCGGAGCGCAGAGTCACTTCACTTCGGTAATCGGAAACGAGGTAACGACCAAAGTGGGGCATTTCAATGCCTTCCCCATAAAAAACGGATCCCCCGTGCCCAGTCACAAGACGGAAAATTGGCCGGAATTGTTCCAATCGATCCGGGCCACCCCTGGCGTGGAAGTCATCCTGCTTAATCACCCGAGGAACGTTCATTCCGAATTCTCACCAACCGATCCGTCGCATTTCAATCCCGTCACGGGAAAAAGCCGAAGAGAGGGAGGCTTGGATATCGATGCCATTGAAGTAATTACTTCCGCAGCCCTTCAAGCGGACCCCATGGGACCTTTCCGTGACTGGTTCGCCTTACTCAATTCAGGCAGGCGAGTGACTGCGGCAGGTTCAAGTGACACGCACGACGTCAATCGATACCTATTGGGCCAAGGACGTACCTACCTCCGTTGCCCGGATAAGGATGCGGGAAAAATTGACGTTGCCGCAGCATGCCGTTCCTTCCGGGAGGGGCGGGCCTTGGTAAGCATGGGCTTGCTGACGAAGATAAAGGTCGCCGAGCAATTCGAAGTGGGCGATCTCGCAACGAACTTACCTGCGAAAGTAGTCGTCGAAATGGAAGTTCTCGGACCGCGTTGGACGATAGCCGATCAATTGACGCTCTATGCGAACGGAATCCCCATTCTCGAGAAGAATTTCAAGAGTGCACAAGACAAGATTTCAAAAGCCAACCTTCGGCATGTAATGGATCGTCCGAAGCATGACCTTTACCTCGTCGCTATTGCAACAGGTCCGGGAGTGACAAAGCCCTATTGGGAAATTCCGCGCCCCTACCAACATAAGACCAATAAGTACGTTCCACGCGTCTTGGGAGCGACCAATCCAGTATGGCTGGACGGCGACGGGGACGGTTTATTCACCTTCCCCAATGGATACGCAAGGGAGTTGGTGGAGCAAACGAATGGCGATTTGGAAAAGACGCTGGCGAGCTTGGCCAATGTCGATGAGGCGGTAGCTGCTCAGGCCGCCGGCATCCTCGCCGATCAAGGATTCGACCTTCGAAGCAAAGAAGCAAAGGCTAAGTGGGAAAAGGCTTCCTCGGAATCTGTTCGCCGTGGTTTTGCCTCCTTCGTCTCGACTTTGAAATAGTAATCTTGGGAAAAGGATCGCATCTCAATCACAGAGGAAGATTGGAGGTGAGCAAGCTAGCCCAAAATGCCTCCTCCAAAAAAACATATAACATTCGACTGAGAAATATTTGTTGACCGACTTTCTCATTTCAAACATCTCAATTCCTTGATGACTGATAATAGGTATTACTTAATTTATCACACGTTCTCAAAAATCATTACCAAGAAGTGAATTTAACCGCATAGTTTCGAAACCATCCAAAACGATGGCAGTGAAAGGAAAATAAAATGGCAGAAGCAAAGAAAACCACCACAAGGAAAAGAAAAGCCCCTTCCAAAAAGGTAACGGACATCGACGACGTAAAAGCAGTTGAGAAACTTCGCGAGGCGCGTGAGCAAATCCTCTCCGAACTTCGCCACTCGATTGTCGGGATGGACGACGTCATCGACCAAGTGATGATATCCATATTCGCTCGTGGGCATGGATTGCTTGAAGGAGTTCCCGGCCTTGCCAAGACACTCTTGGTAAGTTCGATTGCGAAATGCCTGTCGCTTTCATTCCGTCGCATCCAGTTCACTCCGGACTTGATGCCATCTGACATAACCGGAGCCGAAGTCTTGCAAGACGATCCGGAAACGGGTCAACGCAAGTTCACTTTCAACAAGGGCCCGATTTTTGCGAACATGATCTTGGCGGACGAAATCAACCGGACGCCACCTAAGACGCAAGCCTCCCTTTTGGAAGCTATGCAGGAGAAGATGGTCTCCGCCGGCGGAGAAGACTTTAAGTTGGACCCGCCATTCTTCGTCTTGGCGACCCAAAATCCTCTTGAGCAAGAAGGCACCTATCCCCTACCCGAAGCTCAGCTCGATCGTTTCATGTTCAAGATTCACGTCGAGTATCCCACCGAAGAGGAAGAAATCGGCATCATGAGACAAGTCACCAGCGGTTCCACAACGGAACCAAAGTCCGTACTCACAAAGAAGGAAATACTCGGTCTGCAAGATCTCGTTCTACGGGTTCCGGTGGCTGATCACATTTACAACTACGCAGCAAAGCTGGTGCGGGCAACACGTCCCGGCCAAGAAGGCGCCCCGGAGTTCATCAACGACTGGGTGTCATTCGGCACCGGACCACGAGCTTGCCTCAACTTGATCATGGCCGGGAAAGCCCGAGCTATTCTGCAAGGACGTTTCAACGTAGCCATCGATGACATACAAACTCTGGCGCTGCCGGTGATGCGCCATCGCATGGGCCTGAATTTTGCGGCTCAATCGGAAGGCGTGAAAACGGACGACGTCGTTAGGAAATTGCTCGACGAGATTCCTTCCGACGAGAAAATGTATCAAGCCAAGAGTGCCTAACTTCAACATTCTCTACCTGTCGGCAACGACTAATTGCTAAAAAAACAGCAAAGGCCGGAAGTCAACTGAAGCTCTATGCAAAAAGCGAAATATCTCGATCCTGATACACTGAGTAAGATCGGCCCTCTCGATGTCGTCACACGTCAAGTAGTCGAGGGTATCCGCATAGGTATGCATAGAAGCCCGGCTAGAGGAATCAGCACGGAGTTCTCTGCTTATCGTCAGTACGTACCCGGAGACGAGATACGAAACATCGACTGGAAGCTTTATGCTCGAAGCCAACGCTACTTTGTAAAGTTGTTCGACGCAGAGACTAATTTTTTAGCTAATTTGTTGCTAGACGCGAGTTCGTCGATGACCTTTGGCTCGGGAAGTATCACCAAACTTGAGTACGCGAAATACATGGCGGCAAGCCTCGCCTACCTGATCGTCGATCAACGCGATTCCGCTGGAGTGGGAATCTTTGATGGAGAATTGCAGCAGTATATCGAACCGAAGAGCACTTTGGGCATTCTCGCCGATATTTCCCGAGAAATGGAGAAAGTCGAACCACAACCTCGCACAAACGTCGCCAACATCCTGCACGAGTTTGCCGGCAGAATGAAGCGGCGAGGCATGGTGATGGTGTTTTCGGACCTATTGGACAACACCGACGAATTCATCAAAGGCATCAATCACCTACGATTCCGTGGCCATAACGTTACCGTATTCCATATTCTCGACCCTCACGAAATCGAGTTTCCATTGAACGGTGTATGGCGCTTTGAGGGTTTGGAAAACGATGGTGAACTGATCACTCAACCGGCTCGTGTTCGGGAAGCATATTTAAAGGAACTTGAAGTCTTCATCGGCAAGGTGCGTGGCGCATGTATAAAGAGCCAAGCCGATTACGTCCTAGTCAACACTGCGGAACCAATCGAATCGGTTATATCTAGCTATCTCCTGCAGAGAACAGCAGCAGCAAAGGTAAGATGAAATTCTTTGTTTTGAATATTTTCCTATCGCTGGGACTTAACGCAATGGCAGCTCAGGCAGCGGAAGACTTGGTCATTGAAGATTTCGAGAAAAAACACGGGGATTGGACTTTCGAGGGCTCCGCGTTCGCTGGATATGGGTCTGGAGACTATTGGCATCCCGGACGCTTCGATCGAGGTATTCTTAGAACTCGGGGACATCGAGGATACGCCTTGTTGAAAAGCTGGGGCCGTGACGGCAGAGACGTCGACGGAGAAACGGGGCAAGCTACCTCCCCTATTTTTAAAGTAGAGCGCAACTTCATCGTTTTCATGATTTCGGGTGGCAGGAACTCAGGTCGAACCTGCGTTAACCTTATTTTGGAAGACAAAGTAGTTCGCTCCGCAACAGGCAAAAATTCAAACTTACTTCAAAAAGTCGCCTTCGGAGTTACTGCATTCAAAGGAAAAGAAGCACGAATTCAAGTCATTGACCAAGAAACCGGACCATGGGGACATATTTGCATCGACGACTTGATCCAGACCGACGACTCCTCCGGATCTCGCATCACCAACGACATAACGATTCCAAAGGCAGACACAATCTGGACGAAAACCGGACGACAATCGGGTGAACTGCAT
>CALBIN010000022.1 GCA_937893275.1 uncultured Opitutia bacterium
CGCAACCAAGGTGGCGCCGGTTCCGTCGCTTGGACTGCAACCAAGTCCTTCAACACTCTTTCCAGCCTATCTCCTCCGCAGTTGGGTGAAAGTAACTCCACCACGGTCGGCCCAGTACAAACCCTCAAGGGCAACATCGCCACCACAGGGGGCGAATACCCGACAGTTAAGATCCTCTGGGGTAATGAGGACGCCGGACAGAACCCCGCCGTAGACAAGTTCGACAACAGCAAGTGGGACAACGAAATCGACTTCGGCACCTTGGCAAAGGGCGATTTCACTGCCGACGTGACCAACCTTTCGGTCGGAAGCATTTACTATTTCCGAGTCTACGCCGTCAACGCCGGCGGCGCCGCGTGGTCTCCGCAAGCGATTCCCTTTACCCCAACTATCGTAACCACTCGCAAGTCGGATCTTCTCGCCTTGTGGTCCTTCGACGAAGGTACGGGAAGCACGACCGCGGACAAATCCGGAAAGAACAACAACATCGGCGATATCGGCTCAGCCACCTGGACAGCCGGTAAAGTGGGCCAAGCTCTGGAGTTCGATCAAGCATCCATTCAATTGCCGATTGCGGCACACCCACCCAGCAGCGACAACCAGTTCTCCATCGCCTTCTGGGCCTACGGGAATCCGGACAAACTTCCCTCCAACACAAGTATCATCGAATCCAAGCGCGGAAACAATCGGGTTTTAAACATGCACCACCCCTGGGGCAACGGTCGCGTATATTGGCAAGTAGGAGACGGCGGTGTCGACTCCACTGAAAAAGTCGCCGACGCCGCCGACTTCGAAGGTCGATGGACTCACTGGGTGATGACCAACAACAAGACCCCCCGCTCCATGAGAATTTACATGGACGGAGTCGAGTGGACTTCCAGAACCGATCGCGGTCGCAACTGGGGCGCCGCCGACACGTGGTATCTCGGATCCAACCGCAACGGCAACGGTAGCTGGTGGTACGGCAAGGTGGACGACCTACGCGTGTACAACGTCGAGCTCACTACGTCGGACGTTGCCGAAATTCACAACGGCGGGGCCGGCCAACCTTCGGGCGACGTTCCCCAGATCACCAGTTCCCTGGCGGTCTCCGCGAATCTCAACCAAGCCTTCTCCTACACGATCACTTCCGATGACCCGAACGCTTTGCTCGATGCCTATGGCATGCCTCCCGGGCTCAGCGTGAACACCACGACGGGTGTCATCTCCGGCACACCTACCGTCGGTGGCGCTTATAAAATTTACCTGATAGCGAACGGCAGCGACGCCTCCAACATCGCCATCCTGACTCTCACCCTGCCGACCTCGGCTCCGGTCATCAGCGTCGACGACGCCTCTTCCGTGTACGCCAACAGCGCCAAGATTTCCGGGAGCATACAATACACCGGTGGACAAGCTCCGACTGTCACCGCCTATTGGGGGACGGCCAACGGTTTCACCATTGTGCCTGGACTCGACTTGTGGCAGAATCAACGTGTGCTGGGCGTCAAGGACGTAGGTCCCTTTCTTCTGACCGCAAATGTGCCGAATAAAAGCACCACATACCACTTCGGCTTCAAGGTCGTCAATTCCGGTGGCACCGTTCGTTCCACGGTCAAAACGTTCACCACCCTCGCGAATGCGGTCAAGCCCGTGCTCGGAAACATCAATATCGTTTCGAACATCACTTCCGATGCAGCCGTATTCAACACCAGCATGGAAGCTACCGGCGGAGCCACCACCACGGGCAAGTTCTATTGGGGAACCACCGACGGAGGCACCACTCCCGGTTCCTGGCAGAACAACATAGACCTCGGCCAAGTTCTTCCCGGCGTGCCCAGCGGCGTTATCAATCCGGGCGAAATCGGCGGTCCCAACGTATACTTCGTGCGTACCGCCTTCACCAACTCAGCGGGTACCACTTGGACGCCCGAAAGCATAATTTTCACCACCAAGGCGGAACCACTTTCCGCTCCCGGCCTTATCGCAGGTGGTCTCTCGGGCAACATGAGCTTTAGCGAAAACCCCGGAAACCTAGATACCGACACTTCCAATTCGGGAGCCGTAAACGGGATCGATCCTCTGGGCCCGACGGTATCCGAATCCAAGACAAAGCCGCCTTGGAAAGACAACTGGACCGTGGTCTACACCGGCCAGATCTACGACGACGACGGCAAGATTTCATTCCAGGAGGACATCGACGATAAGACTTGGCTCAAGGTGAACGACGAGATTCTTCTGAACGACTCGGGCTGGAACCGCGAAACGACCGCCACCAAGGACTATGGGCAAGGCGGCTGGTTCGATTTCGAGGTTCGCATGTCCAATGGAGGTGGCGGAGCCGGACGGGCCCAAAAGCCGACCGGATTCGGTTACGACCCCGATGGCGGCACTAATTGGATTCTTCCGCGCAACACGGATGAGGAAACTCCCGATCTCTTCCGTTACGGCATAATCGACGTCACGCCTTACGTAACTTCACCGACAATTGCCGGAGCCGGCTTGAACAAGCCCTTCCGCTACCGGATCAAGGCTTCGAACGGCCCTGTTAGTTTTGATGCCTATGGAGAACCTGCATGGCTCAATGTCAACACCAGTTCCGGAGTCTTGTCCGGCACTCCGACCGCTGTGGGCAGCTATACTTTCAAAGTATCCGCCTTTACCGCGTATGCGGCCGCCGTGAAGGAAATCACCGTAAACGTGGTGGACCTCGAGCAGTGGCTATACTCGATGCCCGTCACTTTGACCTACACGGGGGAGAACAATCTCTACGAATTCCCTGCCAACTACAAGTTGAGCGAGGCCTCGGCTCCCGGCTTCAAGTATTCGCAGGTAGCCTCTCCAAACGCTCGCGACCTTCGCTTTACCGATGCGGCGGGCGGTACTCTCCTGCCCTACCAAGTGGACGAATGGAATCCCGGGGGCACTTCCCGCATCTGGGTGAAGGTACCCAAAGTCGGTACTCTCAAAGCTTATTCTGGCGTGCGTATAACTCGACCTGACGACCTATTGGGTTACTGGAACATGAACGAAGGCACCGGAGCCCAGGCCGCCGACGTCGGAGGCAAGGAATTCGACGCAACTCGTTCCGGCGCTACCGCTTGGGCAGACGGAAAGTTTGGTAAAGCCGTTTATCTGGACGGAGACAACGACTTTCTTTCCGCGGGCGACGTCGATGCTTTCGACAGGCCCGAAAAATACACTATTTCCGTATGGTTCAAGCGTGAAGCCGACCAAGGTTCCGCCACTAACCATGGAGTGAACAACGTTCTCTTGGGGCAAAGCAGCAATGTCGCCAATGACAACCTGGAAATCGGCACGCAAGGTTCTAAGGTCGAGGTCTACATGGATTCGGGGGGAGGCAACGAAGACAAATTGGTCACCATCGAAGGCAACATCCAAAACGGCAACTGGTATCACCTCGCCCTTACCTACGGTTCCGGCCTTAAACTATATTTGAATGGCACAAAGATTCATACTTGGACGGAGTTCAGTGGTATAATGGATAACGGCGCAGCTTCTCCTTTGTCGTTCGGCGTAGCTCGCCCGAACTCGAACATGTGGGGTGACTTCAAAGGGTGGATGGACGATCTCCGTATCTATAACGCCCAGCTCTCCGATGACGAAGTCACGGCTCTTTACGGCAACGGAAACGGCGACTTCGGGGCCGCCAACGATCCCATCGTGGCCGCTCAGGGAGCCACCATCAACATGCTTTGGGGCAACGCCGCCGAGACAGGGTCCTTTCCCGCCTACGTGAACAACGGTTCCACTTGGTCCGACTTTGCCGGACGCTGGAACATGGACGACAACGAAGGAAACCAGATTTGGGACGCCTCCCCCAACGGGAACCACGCTACCAAGACCAAGGTCGACTACAGCGCCAGCGGCATCTTGGGCGGTTCCCAAGACTTCCAGTACGGCAACGGAGACGGCGCCCTGATCCCCGCGTCCCAGAACCTGAACCTCGGTTCCGTCTTCACTGCCTCCATGTGGCTGAAGTACGAGGGCAAGGCGGTATCCTCGGGCGTCACCAACGACATCAACTACCACCGCATTCTTTCCGCCAAGAGCAACTGGAACGAGAAAATCGGTTTTGAGCTCATGGTCAGGGACAACAACCAGAAGAGAGTTCACGGTCGCGGGGCTCAGGACAACCCGAACTTTCAGAGTGACCTCGTCAACGACTGGAAGGCGGGCGAGTGGGAATTCATCACCGCCGTATTCGATGGGGCGGCCGGCAAGATTCACGGCTACAACGACGGCGTCCTCAAGTTCAGTTCCAACATGTCCGCCCCAGGAGACACATCCAAAGGTTTAGGCATCGGCACACAGGTCGACTTTAACGATCAAACGTGGGACGGAAAGATAGACGAGCTTCGAATCGCTCCCGTGAACCGCTCGGCGGAATGGATAAAGTACGCCTACGAAAACCAGAAGTTCGATGCCGACTTGTTCGGCTTCGGCGACGTGGCAGGACCTCCGTTCTTCGGCGACGTCGCCGCCGTATACGGCAAGAAGGGCAAGGCAATGAGCTTCACGGTACCCACCTTCGGTACGGTGGACAATCGAAGCGCCGTTGGTCTACCCGCTGGTTTGAGCTACGATGTGTCCAATGGTCTGATCTCGGGAACTCCCGTCGGCGGCGGCGCTTCCGAGGTTACTTTCTCCGTAACGGGCAAGGGCGTGACGGTGACCAAGAAGATCAACGTCAAAATCGTGGATCTCGATCTCTTCGTCTACAAGATGGAAGCCACCCTTTCCGGTTATGCCGGATCCGAGGAACTGGCTGACTTCCCCGTTCTTCTCCGCCTCGACAATTCCAAGCT
>CALBIN010000023.1 GCA_937893275.1 uncultured Opitutia bacterium
CCCCATGTCATCGGCTAGAATAAGAACAATGTTTGGTCTCTCGGCAGAAAAAGATGCAAAGGCAGGGACAAGCAACAAGATCCATGAAATCAAAATCCAATTTTTCATTTCCCGGCTTTTGGTATGTTTCCGATCCAGCCTTCCTTCAACTGCTTCAACAGGGCTTGGACTTTGCGCGGATGATTGACCGCGAGGTTGACTGTTTCTTGTGGATCGGTCTGGTGATCGTAAAGCTCGATAAAGAGAGGTTCCGCCTTCATGTCTCGATGATCTTGCCAAGAGACCAAGCGATAACGATCGGTTCGCATGGTATAACCCATGAGGTGATTCTCGAAGAGATCGCGGTTCCAAGAATCTCCCTGCTGATTGATGATTCCCTTCTCGACCTCCTCGATCAACGGACCGAAAAAGGTTTTTCGCATTCCCTCGGACAACGGATTGGCCGCCCATTCGCGGAGGGCGGGGTTGGGAAATTGGCTGAAAGCAGCTTTCTTCCACGACTGCCCCGGGTTGTCCAAGAGAGGAGCGAAACTATGCCCTTCCAAGTGCTTGGGGCGGGGTAATCCCGCCAGTTCGCAGAGCGTCGGGTACATATCGACTAGCTCCACCAGTCCATTGGTAGGCTTACCGCGAACCTTCATGTCGGGTGTCCAAATTATTAGGGGTACGCGAGTAGCAATCTCGTAGTTGGTCGCCTTGCCCCAGATACCCATGTCGCCGAGATGCCAACCATGGTCACCCCAGACTACGACCACTGTGTTTTCCCGGATACCGGCCTCATCCAAGGCTTCCAGCATCAGCCCAACCTGGGCGTCAACATAACTGACGCAGGCATAATAGCCGTGAAGAAGGGTCTTGGCCAATTCCGGCCCGATGGGACCCTTCTTGGGAATACCATGCCGGGTACGCAGCTCGAAGGAGGCATGCAAGCCGGTCGCCGCCCCTCCATTGGGTCCCTTGGTTTGCATAGCCAACTGGATTGCCTTGGGATCGTAAAGGTCCCAGTATTTTTTGGGAGCGATGAAATCGAGGTGAGGCTTGGTAAAACCAAGGGCGAGGAAAAGAGGTTGCTTGGGCTTTGTATCCAGATGATCCTTCAAGGTGGCGATCGCCAGTCGGGTATTATACCCGTCCCCATAGGCATGGTCGGGAACGTCAGCGGACTCATAAGCCGGTCCATGGATCAGCCCGCCAGAGCCTTCCTTACCGTATTTGGTGAGCATCTTCTCCTTGTTTGCGGCCCAAAGTTTCTGGTTTTCGGTCAGAGCATAGTTCCCAGGCAACCACTTTCTCTTAACCGGACAACGATTAAAGGAAGGCTTGCGACTCCAGGAATGCTCGTTGTCCGTCATGCGGGCATGATAGATTTTTCCGCAGTAGACGGCCTCGTAACCATTCGCGATGAAGTGCTGGGGCAAAGTTACGATATCCGGATTAAGTTCTCGAAAGTAGGCCGTGTTCTCGACTACGCCTATAGTATCGGGCCTGGCTCCGGTCATCAAGCTGGCTCGCGAAGGGCTGCAAATGGCTTGCTGACAATAGGCCCTATTGAAACGCAATCCATCAGCAGCAAGCGCATCGAGTACAGGTGACTTCGCAATGGGCGAACCATAACATCCAAGCTCAGGCCTCAAGTCATCGATCGCAATGAACAGGACATTTGGTCGCGAGGCCGCGAAACTATCTTGATCCTGAAAAGCAAAAGAGCAAATAATACAAGATAGCATTGTGACTGACTTCATATGAAAATCGATTAAAACTTTAATTAGCAGTAAGAGTCGAGCGAATCAAAGGGTTGGCCAAGCTCTTGCCTCGAATAACTCTTTCAACCATCGAGAGTATAGATTGTCATCAAGCCATGAATTACTTGAAGAACAAAGAGAGCGAAGCATACTTAGAAAAATAATATGAATCGAAAAAATGTTATCAGGTGTGCAAGCATAGTAGTCGCTAGCATGTTCGCTATTGGAACGGTATTTGCCAAAGAAACACTTGCCGAAAAGAAAGACGCTTGGAAGCAGTACGTCGGCAAACCGGCACCTAGCGGCTGGCGCGTAAACGTCATCCAACCGGATCCCGAAAATCACGGACCCGACGGCTTCAACTATCACGACTGGGACGGTGACGGTGATCTGGACGTATTCGTCAACTTTGAGGAAGGCGGATACAGTCGCTTGTACTTCAATCCCGGCAAGAGCAAGATTCGCGAGCTATGGACCGACTACATCGAGCTTGAAAGACATGGCAAGTGCGAGGACTCTGGCATAGGCGATCTCGACAATGACGGGGATATCGATTATGTGGCCAACGGGGGTCATGTATACTTCAACCCAGGCAAAGCTGAACTAAGAGACCACAAGAAATGGATGAAGATGACACTCTTCAAGAATGAGGCCCGCAATCCGGTAGTCAGCGACATTGACGGTGACGCTCTAAATGACCTGATTGTCGGGGCCAAGGCGTGGTATAAGCAACCCGTGACAAACAAGCAGGATGCATCCAATTGGAAACGGTATGAACTAGGTGAGGCAATCTGGCCGATGAGTTGCTTTGTAACTGACATGGACGGAGACGGAGAAAACGATATCCTTGTTCAGGAACGCAGAAGGCAAGGGCTGTTTTATTACGTCAATCCTGGCAAAGACAAGATAACCAACCGCTGGCCGATCAAGGTAATCGACGCACAGCCAAGTGGGATGTTCGCGGCCTACGGAGACATAAACGGGGACGGTCGCCTCGATTTAGTAAAGACTGGTGACAAAATCCGTATCTTCCTTCGCACCAATGATAATGGAACCCCGGTTTATGAAAGAATCGAAGTGGACATTCCCGTCCAACCCGCCAGCGTAAAGGTGAAGCCCAAACCAAAAGGCGTTGCCATTCTCGAGATGAACGGGGACCCGACATATCCTGAAATCGTAATCATTCCCGAATATGAGGCACAGTTGTGGTACCTGACCAGGACAGGCAAAGGCAAATGGACCAATACCCTGATGGACATGCCCGCCCCCGAGTCGCGAAAGAAGATGGACAACGCATTCCTCGTCGACTTGGACGGAGACGGCGACATGGACATTGCGACAACCGAAGAGAACGGCGGATGGGGCGTGATCTGGTTCGAGAACCCAAGCAAAAAATAACAATTCCATGAACACCCTGCGTCTCCTCACTCACTCAATTTTCATGTTTTTGGTCTTGCATGCCACCTATGCGAAATCAATCAGACCGGAAGGCTTTAAGCTGGGAAGCCCCTTGGATCCGCTCGGAGCGAAAATGGAAACTGGGGTCGATCTTCAGAAGATCGAGGGATACTCGAGATTCTTCGACTTTACGGACAAGGATAACGATGGCAAACATTCGAAAGTCGAATACGTTGACAATGGGAATTACCTGAATCCGCAATCCCGGGCAGGGATATTCAATGTTTCCGACAATGACCGAGATGGTTTCGTCTCGAGAGCCGAATACATACTTAATCGAATCATCACCGACGAGGCGAAGACCATCGTCCAAGCCATGGACGCAAACAAGGATGGCAAGGTGGAGCGCTCGGAGTTCATCAAGCATGCCATGCCCGACAAGAAGTTGGCCGCACAGGTTTTTATAGATCTCGACACGGATCGAAATGGCATCCTCCAGATCCCTGAATATTTGAAAGTCTGGGGCATGTGGGCCCGATACGACAGACCGTCAGCTGACAAACGAATTTCCGCACGCAAGGCAGAGCTTGAAAAGTCGAATCAAGCGAAACCGTCCTCGAGGGGAGCTCAGTATTTGAAATAGGTGAATACGAAGTGGGCCTGGCAATCGGTAACGCCGACTCCGGTGAGGGGAGAACATTACATTCTGAGTCTTTGTTTAGGGATTCCCTTCAGGGAATTCGGAAATTCTTCAGACTTCGCTAAATATTTTGGCAAAGCACTAGGTTTGATCGTTGAAATCTTATATAACCGAGCTATGAATGATTTGTTCACCTCCGATCTACCCACCAAATACGTTCACTATGAAAAAAGTAACCGCCTTGCTCGTATCCTGTCTTCTGGGGCAGATAGCCTTCGGAGCAGTATACGAACTCAGGACGTACGTCACTAATCCCGGCAAACTTGACAACCTCAATGCCCGCTTCCGCGATCACACCGTGGGCTTGTTCAAAAAGCACGGAATTGAATCGGTTGGCTACTGGATACCCACCGACGGGGAAAGTTCGAAAAACACCTTGATCTACGTCATCAGGCATGAGAGCAGGGATGCTGCCAAGGCATCATGGAAGGCATTTGGTAGCGATCCAGCCTGGAAGAAGGTGGCGAAGGAATCACAAGTGGACGGGAAGATCCTGGCGAAACGCCCGGAGTCGGTATACATGATCGCAACCGATTTCTCCTCAGACTGGAAAAACGAAAAGGCCGAGAAGGACGACGTATTCGAGTTACGCATCTACAAAGCGGCCAAGGGGAAACTTGGGAAGCTCGATGCCCGTTTCAGGGACCATACGATCAGGATTTTCGAGAAGCACGAAATGAAGTCGGTGGCCTATTGGCATCCGACCGACGAGCCGGAATCAAAGGATACCCTTATTTACATCATCAAGCACGACAACCGTGAGGCAGCCAAGAAATCATGGACGAATTTCCTCGCCGATCCGGAATGGGAAAAAGCGGCCAAGAAATCGGGTGTCGGCCGTTTGGCTAAACCTCCTGCAGCTACTTACATGAAGCCCACGGACTATTCGGCCATTCGCTAAGCTAACCAGAGAGGCAGACCTCACTAGGATTCCCTTCGCATGGCTTGCCCAATCAGAGCTTCCCTTCTCTTCGCGGTCCTTGTCCCGATCTCGACAAACGGCGTTGAGCCCGATTCGCAAGCCCGCTGGAGACAGAGCTACGATGCAGGATACCTCGATAAAAACGGGGCCTATGCAGGCGGTTCAGAAATCATGCATCTGGTTAATCACAAGGGCAAGCTCTACGCTTCCAG
>CALBIN010000024.1 GCA_937893275.1 uncultured Opitutia bacterium
GAGGGCTACGATTTCAGCGTGGGCTTCGCCCGCTCGAGCATGGTAGCCTTCCGATACAATTTCGTTACCTTCGACGATTACCGCACCTACCATCGGGTTGGGATGTGTTTCGCCCCAAGCTTCCTTGGCCAGTTCAAGAGCGCGTGCTAGATATCGTTCGTCCATGCCGGCTATAGGAGATTTCACCGAATCGGGTTGGTGCTGCCGAGATGATTACAGGATGTATCGACTATTTCAGCTAACGCTTTAAGGACTTTAGCCACGAGTGAGCTGAATGCCTACGGGACAATGATCGGAACCATGAATTTCGGGTAGGATGAAGGCGTCTCGAAGTGAGGGGCAAAGATCTTCCGACGTGACAAAGTAGTCTATTCGCCATCCTACGTTACGAACTCGGGCGCCGGCACGGTAAGACCACCACGAATAGGCGTCCGATACATCGGGATGAAGATGGCGAAAAGTATCAAGGAACCCGTCTTGAAGAAGCTTGGAGATGCCTTCCCTTTCTTCATTCGTGAACCCTGCGTTCGTCCTGTTAGATCTAGGATTGGCCAAATCTATTTCCATGTGAGCGACGTTTAAATCCCCGCAAAGAATAACCGGCTTCGTTTTCCGAAGTTCTCGGAGGTAGGATCGGAGGGCGGGATCCCAGGATTGATGTCGATACTCGAGCCTAGACAGATCACCCTTGGCATTGGGGACATAGGTGTTCACTAGGTGGAAACCATCGAACTCGCAGGTAATGACGCGCCCCTCTCCTGAATGCGAGTCAGCCCCCGGAATGTCGATGGATACTGACAGCGGTTCCTCCTTAGCGAAAACTGCCGTACCCGAATAACCGGGTTTCTCAGCCAAGTGATAGCGACGAAAAGCATACCCGAAATCATCCTCAGGAATGCAACTCGGATTAAGCTTCACTTCCTGAAGGCAGACTACGTCGGGATTGCGCTCGAGAATAAATTCGTCGAAGCCTTTTTTTCGACAAGCCCGAAGACCATTCACATTCCAGGATATCAGTTCAATGGTGGAGGCAACGATAGGCATTTGAAAAAGAAATTTTAAAGAAAGATGGTTGGCAAGTTTGCCAGAATCCAGTACCCATTTGGTCTTTAAACTACTACTCTAGCAACAACTGAATTCATGCCATCACCAACCGACATTCGAAAAGGACGCGTAATCGTATATCACTCCGCTCCTCACCTAGTCCTTGAAATGCTGCATCGTACCCAAGGTCGTCAAGCCGGCTTCGTGCAAACCACTTTACGTAATTTAGAAAGCGGTTCCACCACTACGACAAAGTTTCGTTCCACCGACAACGTAGAGTTTCTTCACACAAGTACCGTAAAGCTTGAATACAGTTATCATGATGCAGATGGCTATCACTTCATGGATACGGAAAGCTATGAGGACACTCTTTTTGGCGAGGTCCTCATCGGGGACGACAAACGGTTTTTAGTGGAAGGCAACTCCTATGACGTACTGTTGATAGAAGGAAAAGCCATTCGGTTGCAACTACCCGCTTCCGTTGAGGCAACGGTAATAGAAGCTCCGGATGCAGTCCGGGGAGACACGGCCAGCAATGTTCAGAAGCCCGTTACCATTGCTTCCGGAATGGTTGTTCAAGTCCCTCTATTCATTAAGAAGGATGAAGTCATCAGGGTAAGTACCGCAAACGGCTCTTACCTCGGTCGCGCCTGAGTTGATTACTAGCTAACCCTCTAAGGGGAGCATCTGAGATCTACAGATTGTAGATACTTACTGACTGAAAAATGAAACCTAGGCCACTCGCTCGACAACCAAAGGAGCGGGATTAGGACGCTTGGGAGCTAGACGATAAGCAGCCTTGAAGTATTCCATTGCCGCTTCGAGACGGGCTTCGTCGTTATAGTGAATTTGCATGAGAGCCTCGCCTTGCTTCATTTGGGTGCCGACCTTGCAAAGTTCAGCCACTCCTGCAGCGCCATCCAACTTGCCTTTGTCGTCAAAAGCCAGCATGTGCACGCCGCGAGCTAATTGCCCGGAGTCAATGGTGTGAACATAACCACGTTTGGGCGCCGGAAGTTTTTTGACGTGTTTGGCCTGAGGAAGCTTTTCGGGGTCGTCGATACAGTCTGTCTTCCCTCCTTGCGCTTCCACCATTTCTTTGAATTTCTCGAGGGCGGAACCGTCTTCCAAATGCTGTCGCACCGTTTGCTTGGCAGAAAGAGTTGAGCCGGCAACGCCTGCTAACCGAACGATTTCCATGCCCAATTTCATGACGAGGTCTTGCAAGTCTTCAGGACCTTCACCTTTCAGCAATTCTATGGCTTCCTTAATTTCGAGGGCAGTACCTACGCAATTACCGAGAGGCTGATTGGCATCGGTGACAAGAGCAACGCAACGCCTTTTCAAAGATCGACCGACACGGGTAAGGGATCGGGCAAGTTGCTTGGCATCCTCTGGGTTCTTAATAAAGGAACCTTTGCCCCATTTGACGTCTACCACAACCCCTTCTGCACCAGATGCGAGTTTGCGACTCATGGCTCCTGCCGTGATGAAAGGTATGGAAGGTATCGCTCCAATTTTCTTTCTAAGTGTATAGAGAAGAGACTCGACAGGTGAAATCTCCTTGTGACGTTCAACGAAAATACAACCGACTTTTCTCACTTGAGCGCCGAACTCGTCGATATCACAGGACGTTTTAACCTGAGGAATGGAAGATAACTTATCCAACCCGGAGATGAGAAACTCCTCGTCGATCCCATTCATCATGGGCATCGCAACCCCGGCAGCGGCAGCAAGAGGACCGAGAACCAAGGACGTCTTGTCCCCAACTCCTCCCGTAGAATATTTCTCGATTTTGGGACGAGACACGTCGTCCAGCTCGATTACCTCTCCCGAAAGCATCATTTCCTCGGCAAACGTGGCTGTTTCCTGAGCGGACATCCCTTGAAAAAAGACCGCCATGACCCAAGCCGCTTGCTGAAACTCAGGCATCTCATCATCGAGGATGGAGTCTACCAAAAAACGGATTTCGCCTTCGGAGAACTCACCTCCATCCCTTTTTTTCTCGATTAAATAAGTGAAGGAAGGTTTGGTGTTTTTACGAGATGAATTACTTGCCTTAGACATAAATAAGCCTCCAGGGACTAGGTCTAGTTGTTGCGGGG
>CALBIN010000025.1 GCA_937893275.1 uncultured Opitutia bacterium
AGCCCTTTTGGTTCCACCTCCGATAATATCGCAGTAAATTCAAAAACTCTGCCGATCATCAAGGATGTGGGCTCCCGGTTTTCCATTTTAGTAGAATATGTTATAGCAGTTCACGCAGATTTGGATTTGCTGAAGCCCCTTTGCTCTAGTAATCTGCTTGCAGAATGCACTTTGGCCATAGATGACCTCGAGGAGGGGGAGGAAACCGACGAGAAGCTAAAGGCCTTTCTTCGACGTCATTATCCATGGGACCCTCCCCCTTCGTCCTCCATTTCCGAATTGTTAACAGTGTTGGGGTCGGAAAAAGATGCAAAATATTTTCTTAAACAGATTTCCGGCAACAAGTAATCCTCGTGAAAAAATTTCTGGGAGCAAACTACGAAAAGATAGCGGTAGGCATGTCATTGCTGTGCCTAGGGATATTTGCCTTGCTTTCCTTGTTGGGGGATGACCGTCGCGAAACCAAATCATTTCGGGGGCAGAATGGGGTAACTCTTTCGCAAGAATTAAAAACAATCACCTTGGAATCGAAAACCCCCCACGGCTTGATGCCAGGAGAACTTGTAATTATTGACGGAGCCGAACCTGATTTTTTTAACGGGAACTTTACCGCAGAAACCATCCTTCTTCCGGAAGAGTATACTGAAGTCTTGCTTCTCCTTTCCGGCGGAAAAACCATTTCAGGAAAACTCAAGCAATCCGGGACAAAGGAATTAAATCGGGAATGGCGTTTGGCAACTGGCTTTCTGTCGGTAAGAACGGAGGAGGGGGACCAAGATGTTCGGATCGCGGAACTAGAGCAGCTTTGGGGTTCCACGATGCTAACTATTGCTACGGAGAATGATAATGAAGAGGAGTCCGAGGGCGACTTTGCTCTAGTGACTTATCAAAAACGAGGAGGAGTTGCCGAAAAAAGTGAGCCCGCAAGTGGGGGCAAATGGATAGAGACGTCTTCCCCAAAGGAGGGAGAGCCAAGCTACGACCTTTTTACGCCCCCCGTTCTTTATGTTGTTAACGGTCGCCTCGAAACCAGTTTGCCCGAAGAGGCAAAACCAGAAATCTCGCCAGAGGAATTTGGTCTGCGCCTTGTCGTATTTGAGAAAGTCCCCTACAGGTTTCGAATTCGTAGTTGGATTGGAGAAACACCATATCTTGAAGACCTCCGTCATGAGTTTCCCGTGGGAACGGGTCGATATGTTCGCAACCGCTTGCAAGTTAAGGTGCCATATAAAGAAAACCGTAATTACAAACCGGGCGCACCTTCTTTACTTCCAACTAATGATGATGACCCCGACAAAATGATCATAGTGAATGCCTTTGCCGTGCAACAGGTACGAGATCCCAAAACGGGCGGTATTCGCTCTGTAGGTCGGGCAATGGTCAAAGATTTTCGGTTACCCGTAAAGCCCTTTGAAATTAACAGTTTCATGAAGGAAACCCACGCTGGACAGCATCGTATTGCCGTGGAGTCGACTTCTAAAGACAATTCTGGCGAAAAGTTTACTTTTGAGCAAAATGCGACAGGAACTACCTTTCGGCTTGCGATGCGGGAGTACAGGATATTGGAAATAGATCTTGTTAAATCTCGAGTTCATCTCGAAAAACAAGCCCTCGCTCCCCCCGAACTTCAGCGCGAATGGCTTGCCCTGCTGCTTGACGACAAATAATGAAGTCTGAAAATTTCCAGAGAAAACAAAACAATCATTTTCCCTTAGAAAAGCTTTCCATTTTGGAAGTTGACCCCACAGTTCGAAAACTGTTCCTTGATTGGCAGGAATTAACAAGCCCGATGAGCGGATCCCTACTTTTTGACTCCTTACAATTTGCCCGTAGATGAAACCTTTGATCGCCAATGTGGTCCGAAAGGAAAGAGCTGTCCTTCGAACGGCTTTTTTACTTGCAGGCTTTTGTGCTGTATTCTCGGGCTACGCCCAATCGCTACCCCCCCTGCCTCCATTGCCTCCGGCTGTCGAACCGACTGCCGGTCCGGATGGACTTCCTCCATTGCCTGGAGTGGGTGGCGTGGAGCCCGCTCCTGTCGAAAGCCCGCCCTTATTACCGCCTTTGCCGGGAGTGCTCCAACCCGTGGAGACCTCACCCGAACCCTTCCCCCTAGAATCTGTTCCGTCAGAGCCTTCGACTTTGCGAGAAACGGAACCTGCTCCACCCTTGGCGGATAGACTGAACTTATCTGAGACTGCCAAATCCGATCCGGTCGAAGTCGCAGGCTTTAGCCTTCCGCCAGTAACGGATAGCGCCGGTCTTTTGCGACTCCTTGATGAGGTGAGAATTCGCTTAAGAAGGGAGGACTACCAAGGAGCTCAAGCCTTGACCGAACAAACTCTTCGTACATTTGCCGAGACAGCCGAAAACGCCTTTTATCTAAGGCAATTTCGCAGGGAGCAAACAAACCTCTACTATCGTATGGCCCATAAAGCCCTGAAGGAAAAAAGATATTCGTTAGCAAGCCAATATCTCGGGCGTTATCAAGAAAACGTGGCTCGAGATGCCGAAGATCGTAAACGAGCACGAGAAGTGCGTGCCGGAACCCAGGGCAAAAGCGATGTTTCTTTGGTAGGAAAACTTGTCGAAGAACTCGATGAAGCAAAAAAAGAACTTGCGGAAATTCGTGCGAAATCAGGTCTTCCCGAAAGTGACGCCAAGGTTGATTACGAGCGTATAATGGCTCAGGAGCAACAAGAACTAGTGAAAGCGAAAAGCAGAGCGGAACGATTGCTGGAAAAAGCCCGCGTAGATGCCGCAGACGGTCAGTACGAATTGGCGAAAGACCAAGTTGATGAAGCCCTGTCTTTCCTGCCTAAAAACGTGGCTACCATAGCGCTGATGAGTGATCTTTACAAAGCCAAGCAGCAAATTCTTTGGTATCGGATTGGGGAAGCTATGCAAAAGGGGCGCGTAGGTAATGTTCAGACTCTCGTTCTTGAATACCAAGATGTTGAAAAAGAGCGACGAAGCGAAGAGGTTGCTACGCTGGGTATCGAAGAAGGACCTGACTTCGAGGGGGAAATGCGAAAGGCGAGGGAGAAAGCAGAGCAACAAGCGGAACTTGCCGAAAAGATGCTAGCCGTAGCCAAAGGCAATATCCGAGCCAAGGAATATGCAAAGGCAGAGCAGGATTTAGTGAAAATTACTAATTATCTTGAACCAAGCACTCGCACTTGGCCGATCATCTTGGATGCCGCTATTACTCGCAATCAAATCAATTTGGAAAAAGCAGAGGATGCCAGAAAGGCAAAAAATTGGGAATTGGCCAATCAGTATAACGATGCTTACAGGACGGGCCTTCTGCAGGATAGAAATGTCATGGGTGCAGGAGAAATGGACCTCGGCAGACCGGGCCTAGAGTCCACGAAGGGAAAAGGTTCTGTAGACAATCTCATGAAGAGGTCCGACCGGATGCGGGGTAGAATCGAGGATGATATGAAAAACCCATACCGACGACATATATCGGAATTTTCACCCGAGCGGGAAGATCAGCTAGCCGACCTGCGGGAATTGCTCATGCGAGCGAAAGTACAGTTCATCAATAACGACCTAACGGGCGCTCAAGAGACCTACCGCCTTATCGAAGCCCGCTATTCAGATAACTATGAAGCTAAGCAGATGCTTCGTCGCATTGCCAAAGTCCGCCAAGAAGAAAGTTATCTCGGTTATCTTCAAACACGAGAATCCATGCTTGAGGAAATTAATCGGGAATGGGAGAGACCAAAGGTTTTTGAGCGACAAATCGACGACGCTAAGCCTGTACAGACAACAGGAAACAATTTATTGGAAAAATTAAAGACGATTAATGTCCCCGCGGTTCAATTTTTCGAATCTCCCTTACCGGAAGTGGTGGCGGAACTTCAAAGACTAGCCAAACAATTTGATTTCGCTGAGCCAGACCCCACGAAAAAAGGCGTCAACATTGTCGTTATAAGCCAACCCGGGGAGCCTCCGCCCAATGTCACGATAACGCTCAACGGCATGGCTTTGGATCAAATGATCGCCTTTATTTCGGAAATGGTCGGCTGGAGTTTCGATGTTAGAAACGATGCCGTTGTTCTCTCAAAATCTGGTGCTGGAGGTGGCCGACCGATTGGTTTGGAAACGGAATTTTACGAAGTTTCTCAAGGTACGATTCAAAGAATGACTGGAGGTGCAGGTGCCGGCGGAGGTGGAGGCGGAGCCGATCCATTTGCACCACCTGGCGGTGGCGGTGCGGGCGGTGCTGCTGACGATGTCGGGGCCAAAATTCGCGGCTTTCTCCAACAGGCTGGCATACCATTCGACGAGGCCAGAGGACATAGGTTCGTATTTGACGGTTTCCAAATGATCGTTACTCACGAGCGGCGATTCTTGGATTTGATCGAGCGCATTCTCGAGCGATTGGACCAAGATTCCAGCCGACAAGTCGAAATTGAGACAAAGTTTCTTGAGGTGCAAGAAGGTGTTTTGGATGAGATAAGTTTTGATTGGAACATGCGCTGGGGGAATTCCCGACCTATCTTTGATTCCGACACGGGAATGCCAACAATTGATTCCAATGGCATGCCTCTGCAGAGGTACGACAAAAATTTCAAGGGCAACACTAGAACTTTGGCCCTAGCTCATTCTCCCAGTGGAGTGGAAAGGAATATCCAAATAACTTACGATCAAAACCCGGAAGCGAATAAGCAATTTGGCCAACCTATTCCAATGATGCCCGGAAACATAGGAATTGGCGCAGGTGTAGATTCATTGATTGACTGGACGGGTTCAATTTTGGGCATGAGGGAGGCAACTCTTTTGGTTAACGCACTCAAGAGAAAGCAAGGTACGGATTTGCTTAGTGCTCCTCGGGTTACTGTCATGGATGGACAGCCGGCCAGTATCACAATTGCACAGGAATTCATATACCCCACCGATTGGCAACTTCAGCAGCAAGGTGGAGGAGGAGGGGGAGGCCAACAAGGCGGCGGTGTACAATTCCCGCAGCCGGCTCTTCCGCAATTCGATACTGTAGCACCCGACGATGAACAACCTGGTTTTCGCGAAGTCGGTGTTGTCTTGGACGTCACGCCAAGAATTGAAAAATACAATTCAATTGCATTGGAGTTAAATCCAAAAGTAACTGAATTCGATGGTTTTATTGAATACGGTGGTTCTCAGATTTCTTCCGTGGCGTCTTTTTCCGGCATGGGCATCGTAACATCGCCTTCTGGCATTCTTATGCCGATATTCTCGGTTCGAAAAGTGAACACAACGGTAACCATCTTTGATGGTGCAACTGTCATTATTGGTGGGCTTACTCGCGAAGAAGTAAAGACGGTTAACGATAAAATACCAGTGCTTGGCAATATCCCTCTTATCGGCAGGTTGTTTCAGTCACAGGCGGAAAGTTATCAAAAGCGAAATTTGCTTATTTTCGTCTCGGCAAGTATTGTTAGTAGAGGAGGTTCACCCGTGCGAGAGGTTATTCAAAACATCAGTCCGCAGTCCATTTTCAAAGATCCTGTGATCATGACGCCAACAGGAACCATTCGGAGAGCCTTCAAGGGTGAACTGGAAGGTGCCCCATGAACTTGATTGCACGGAACGATTGTGCAGCATGTGAGCAAAATCGACGAAACATAAGCAGTAAACCTTTACTTTTAACCGATGTCTTTTGGAAGCAAGTCGGGTTCAAGCGTCATTACTATTTATGACTAACAGAGGTTTGCTTAATGTTTATGAAACTTTTCGTAAAGACGGAAGCCATGTGCTTCTGTAAAAAATTCCTAAAAATTGCATCATTTTCTAAACTTTGGCTAATATAAGACACAGCCTAAACATAATCTTTCTCAGTTTTCACGAAGTTAATGCGTAAGAATTACGACTCGAGCAACATCCTCCTTGCGGCACCCCTCGAAACTTTCATTTATTACACTTTTCCAAAAAAACACTTAATTTGCTTAACGGAACTCTTCGTCGATAGTTCTGCCATTCATAAACCCTCGACCATTAAATGTCTTCCTTCATGAAAAGGCCTGCCAAAGTGAAATTAATGTTTCGCTTGGCGCTGTGGATGATTTCGTTCGCTGGTATTATCGGAACGGTTTTCTTTTTGCTCTCTCGCCTGCCCGAGAACATTAAAGTCACCAAAAAACAAGCCGACCCTACTGACTTTCCAAAAGTTTCCATACCATCAAGCATCGAGAATATCGAAGATCACAATCTCAAGGAATCGAACACGCGTTTAACTCCAGAGTGGTGCAATTCTGGCGAGCGCCCTAAACAGATTTTGCTCAGTCCGGTTTTCCATCGCTTTGTGGAATGGGTTGAAGAGTACAAAAGCCATTCTGGAAAAATTGATTCCAAGAAAATGCTCCTTGGCGTCGATTTAGCCAAGCAAAGGAGGGTTGCCCTCAAAAAGCTAATACAATCTAATCCTCGTGCTGCTCTGCGTCGAACCATTCCTTCCGTCGAGCGTAAGGATCTTCCGCCGAAAATTGTCAGCGAACTTTCAGAAATTGTTACCGGCGTAGGCAATTTGGAAGTTTTGCATGCCTGTTTTGGACCGCAAAAAGGTTATCAGCAAACGACATTTAGAACACTCCGAATGAGGGACGGGAAAAAATACAACGTTTCGACTTATGGTCAGAGAGCACTGCTTCAGGAAAAGCGAGGTCTCTCGGTTTTGGGAGCGGCTATGGATGGTGAGCTTGCGTTGCTTGATTCGCCGGCAAGAATTCTTGATGAAGTCGAGTCCGCGGAGTCGGGGTTGCCAATGAATCGCGTCCATGTCGAGATTTGCGGAGAGTTCTTGGATTTTCCTTCTCGCGAGGAGGCTGAATCCTTTAGCCGTAGGTCTCGGAGGCTCGAAAGTAGAGGCGGGAAGATTCTGGATTACGAGGCTTATCGGGCATCAGGTCAGGTTCTCCATTCTACGACTTATCAATATCAGGTGCTAGACGTTAATTTATCATGGCAGAACGCCCGAATCGTTGCTCAGGGGTTGGGTGGAGATTTGGCAGAGATCAATGGCACTTCCGAAAGGCAAATAATTGCCAAGCTTATTGGGAATTCCGGATTAGGTTCAGCTTGGGTTCTCAATCAAGAGAACTTGACCCTTTTCGTAGATGAACACAATGAGACGAGATCGACACCCCAAAAGGGTTTTGTCGTCGAGTATCCACTTACACCTTTTGCTAATGCTAGTAAGGACTCTAATGCGACCGTGGTTCGCGTTTTGGTTATCCCGGCTCGCTACAAAAACCAAGATACGCAGGCGTCTGGTCTCTATGGAAACTTTTCTCCGCGCACATCTCGGGAGATTTACAGGGAGATGGAAGCTACCCGCACTTTTTATCTGCGCGAATCAAATGGAAGGTGCCGCTTGGATTACAATACAACGGGGACAGTGACCCTTCCGGAAGACGATTCATTCTATGATTGGGCGGCGTCTCCTCCTCGTGACAGTGGTTACGCATTTAGCTTCCTTACCTCGCACGCCTTGGCCGCCGCCGTTGCAGAAGGCTATGATATTTCAGGTTATGACAAGTTCGTCTTCATAACAACCAAAGCCCATTCCGGCTACGGCGGACTGGGCGGAGGGTCCTTTGCCCATTGCCCGGGCTGGCAATCGGGAGTAATCATTCATGAGCTCGGCCATTGCTTTGGTTTGCCGCATGCGAACCAATGGGTCTCTTTCGGCGAAAGTCCGATAAGCGACGATGGTTTTGAAATCGATTATGGAAACCCCCTTTCCGTTATGGGTGGAAGCGGGCACAGGGAAAGCCCGGATGAAGTTGTTGCGTTAGGAGCCGAAGAATCAGAAGGCACGGCATCTTTCACGCTATGGGCAAAAGACATAATCTCCGCAAACGATCCCGAGGGGTTTTACAGGGCAGGACAAGTTTCATTGCCACCTAGTGAAATTCGCGGTTGTGATGTTCTGGAAATTGAAAGTAATTCGAGCGATGCAATGGTTCTGGGTACTGGTTTGATTCAACATGATGCGAATTATTCGAACTTTTATAGAATTTACCACCACGACTTCGACCTGACTGAAAAATATCTGGCTTCCCTTCCCTTGCCGCAGCAAGAGTTTCTTCGCGAAAACGGAATAGCCCCTTATGGCCTCAAGGAAGGCACGTTTCTTATCACCATTCCATCTACTGTTACGCTATTCGACGATTACGAGGCAAACGGCTCCCTTACGCCTAGTGACCGGACTTATCTCCCGAAATTCGTAGGTTCCGGAAACGACGTAAACGCTACTTTAACGCGTTTGGCCAACGGCAATTTCAATCTTACGATCATTGACGGTGGTAGCGGGTTTTGCGTAGAGCCGGGCCTTGTTTTTGTCGAAAACAGCGGAACTGGTTCTGAGGTTTCTGTCCAAAAGGATTGGATTGGCATGGAATCAAATGGAACCTTTACGGCGGTGACTCTGCTGGAGAAAGCCGATTGGGCGTTGTCCGGCGCTGGCTTTGCTCGTGGTTTGCGTGGAATTGTTGCTCCTTCAAGCCCGTACGGACCAGATGGCGCAAATGCCTTGGAATGGAATGCTACGACCAATGAATTTGTAGAAGTCCCAGTCTCGGGGAAGTATTGGGTTGGGTATCGTCGAGAATACAGTCATCGGGGGCTAACCTTGACGCTGTCAAACAAGCTCTTGGACATGACGAGGGAAACTCAGGAAAAGTATTCCGACGGGTCCTTGCTGATTGGCCGTACCTACTCCGACTACGGAACCGACTTTCACGTTACCCCCATCCGACATGGCGGTACGTATCCCATGGAATACATCGACGTGGTGGTTCATTTCAAGACTCACAATGGCGCAGATGGAGTTTCGGGAAATGAAGATGACAACAATTCGGCACCGGTTGTCCATCTCATGATTGACAAGCAGTTTCCCAAAGTCGGCGAGCAGGTATCTCTGACTGCTTCCATCTCATTCGACCCTGATCAAGACGAAGATTTTGCCTATGCATGGTATGTCAATGACGTCATGTTGAGCCAAGAACAGTACCTGAACAAACCTTCCATAAGCTATGGATTCGATAAAGTGGGCTTTCAAAAAATTCGGATAGAGGTTTCCGACATGAAAGGGGGAGTCGCATCCATTTCTAAAACGGTTGAAGTCGGTAACCCGGAGAAGCGAAGTTTTTCTAACATAGATGGACGCGTGCTCGGCGACCAAGGCAAGGGTGTTAGAGGCCTTCGCGTAGTTGCTCAAAAGGCATTACCCATAATGCACCACCTCACATGGGAGAGTTCGGCTGATGACAATAGATTCAATCGCTTTTTTATCGATGGAAAAGAATCGCCCGATTTGGTTTTGTATCGTGGGCAGTGGCATCGTTTTATGCTGGATGAGTCACTGGAAGACGTGTCACTTAGTTTCAACGAAGAGACCGATCGGCATCCGCCCGTAATTATCCCAAAAATGGGCCTCCGCTTGCATCTTGTGGAACCTGGGGCGGGATATGCCACCAGCCCAAAAGTATCGCTTAACGGACTTTTCGACCAAGAATACCAAGATCGATTCATTTTGGGTACGGACTGGCATGAAAACGGTGAAGATTATCTGGACGGAACCAAATTCCCGGAGAGCATGGTTCTCAAAATGCCACGAATCGAATCCATTCTTTATCCAACCGAGTTGAGCGAAGTCAAACTCTTGCACGGAGGACGCGGCTACGAAGATCCCGGAGATTACTTAACGGTCGTCGTGGACCGCAACAAAACATGGCACACTTATCACCCATGGATTCCTCAATTCGTGGGTGAAGCAAATGGGAGTTTGTCCGCAAACCCTGATTTTAATGCGACCTTGGATCGAACTGATGTAAACGCTACGCTTATAGACGCCAACATAACAGCCAGAATAGACGGTGTTGGCACGATTCGCGTGACTCACCAGGGAGACGGTTATCCGGGGGTGCCCTCCATCGCAGTCATCGGGAGAGGCCAAGACGTCAACGCGACGGGAACGCTTGGCGGAAAGAAAGGTGTGAAAAACGATGAACTGGGCAGCGTTTCCGTAAGTGCTACCGGTTTGGGGTTTGACGAGGATACGACCTTTGCTGTGGCTACCTATCCCGCGAATCCCCGGGCCTATTGGTCGTTCGACAATATTTCAACTCGTCCGACCATGCTTCCGCGTACGCCAAATTGGACCACTTACGTAAAGCCGAATCTCGTGCATCGTTGGAAGTTTGACGAACTGGAAAACAACTCCACGACTTCGTGGTTTGCCGATTCGATAGGCGATAATAACATTACTGTATG
This sequence comes from uncultured Opitutia bacterium, assembly GCA_937893275.1. Taxonomy (GTDB): domain Bacteria; phylum Verrucomicrobiota; class Verrucomicrobiia; order Opitutales; family Seribacteraceae. Next base: position 10,261 of record CALBIN010000025.1, read on the forward strand.
GAACTCAGGCGCACTTATCGGATCGCACAATTCTTTTGACGCCGGCAAACACTGGAAGGCTCTTGATTTCAACGGTACGGCCTCCAAGATTATCCCTCCTACAGCCGTTGATCCATCCAAAGGTTTTACTGTATCCTTGTGGGCGCGAGTCACTGCAGGAAGCGGAGATCTGGTTTCCATGCATGATGGGGGCACGACCAACGGCTTCAGGTTATCGGTTGTAGCGGCAGCAGATGCAACCGCCAACGCTCGAACGGGCACTTTGGCAACTCCGGGAAATTTAAATTCAACTGCAAGCAATGTTTTTATTGGCAATGCATGGAGGCACTTGGCGCTAGCGTACAGCGAAGGAAACGGAACATCCGGAACTTGGAGTTTTTATGCCAACGGGAACCTGATTAGTGAGGAAATTACCGAAAACATACCTACTGCGGGTTCAGTTGTCGTTGGTGATGCATTTACCGGGCAAATCGACGAATTAGAAATTTATACCCGAGGCTTGTCCGTAGCCGAAATTCGCGAATTGGCTGGGATGTACGTCTTGGATTCAAGCGGGTACGACAGCCACGGGGTGCTGGTGGGCGGTGACGAGGCATCCGTTGTTTCCGGTGCCGGAAACTCCAAAGTGTCTCATGCCTTAGATCTTAACGGCTCGACACATGTAGATCTCTTTCCGTCGATAGGGGTAATGAATAGCATGCCCCGAGGTACAATTACCGCATGGTATGCCACAAACGGAAGGAGGGGAGGTAATGGAGCTTGGGAAGATATGACGATTCTTTCCGCCTCCGACAAGGACGATAATAACTCCGCCCTTCGCTTGATGATACGTGACACCGGGCAAATCGGCTTTTCAGTGAAGGATGATGGATCTGAGGTCGTCGACGTATATACCGAAGAGGTGTTTCGCGATCCTGATATCGGTGAACCTGATGAATGGCATCACCTTGCGATTATCGTCGACGACAATGGCACTGAGATTTACGTGGACGGGCAAAAGAAAAAGATTTTGGCAAGTACCGGTTCCGTCGATGCAAGAGGCTTTTTCTCGGATGTCCAAAACATAGATAGCATCACTCTTGGACGGCATTTTTGCTCGAACCCCGACCAGACTGAAATTTTCGAAGGAAGATTGGACGAAGTGTATCTGTTCGATCGCGTGCTTTCCGCCAAGGAATTGCAGTACATGATCGACGAGGCGACACTTGACGCGGTGGAAGAAGCTTCGGTGGTTCCTTCAATTGATGCCATTGGTACGGTTAAATTGATCGACGGAGGCTCCGGCTACAGAGAAATACCGAACATATCCTTCGTCGGTACCCACACCGGAGGCGATGGGGGCATGGCAATTGCGGAAGCGACTCTTGTCCCCACGAAACTAGATGATCTGGCATTTGTGGATTTCGATAAAGTTCCCCTTGTGGATACGGTAATGAGCAATGACAAACATGGGTTGCTTGCTCAATTCGTATTTGGCTTTAGGCTTCCACCTACTGTTGGCATTGATGCTTCTCCTTCCAACCAAGACGAGGATGCTGTCGCCAAAAACCTATACTTTATACCCGAAGTCGGTGGTTATTACATTCCATCGGCAGGTTCGGGGTTTGTAGAAAATTGGATTTCCGGAGATGAAACCTTTGTGATTTCAGGAAGGGGCAGCAAGCCGCCTGTTTTCGAACCCGTGATGGAACCCGACCCTCACCATGACGGATTTTTTCGAATAGCAGCTATAAGGCTCAAGGAAAGAGGATATGGTCCCTACGATAATAATACCACATATCTGCTTGATCATCGCAATCCGGCGAACGGAAGGGTAGATTATTATTATCTGAATCCCCAATTCATTACCGCCGGCGACGTTGCAGCGCCTTTCAATTCAAGGTTCGTAGGAAATTCGGGTCATGCCGGCTACCCGATGGATACCTATCCGGCTAGGTTGAAGGTTAACATTGCCGATGCCGCCGACGTTGCTGCAGGGTTGGCCCATTCCAAAGGCGACATTATGAGCATGGAGGTAATTGCGGGCGGAAAATACAACTTCGGACCACCGGACAAGCAAGATATCGTTGGCGGAGTTGGCTATCGCAAAGCTCCCGTCATTGATTTTAGCGGACTGACGATGACTCACCGTCTAGCCATTGATGGTAGCAAGACAAAATTGCATCAAGTTTTAACTCGAGTGAGCCTTGAGGACCGAGGAAAGGGCTATCGCAAGCCCTTGGAGATTAAATGGCACGGAGGATATTTTCCTGAGAACAATGCATCAACAATCGTGTATCCCAAGATTACCGGTGTTCAAATAGATGAGAACGGCAGCATTGCCTCCGTGTCGGTGGAAAGCAATGCTACGACAAATGTTCCCAGTTGGGAAAACCTCACGATGTCGATTACAGGCGCGGGGGGTACGGGCGCATCGGCCCAGTTGGAATTGAGTTTTCTTGGCGGGCCAATTGTGGAGATGAACGGAACCAACGCCACGATCATCACGGATTGGCTTGGGCAAGCCGTTGGAATATTCACAAGGGGCGACGAAAACGCAACTGGCGCCTACTACGACGGCTGGAACACCCTTTTTGCCTTCGATGGCAATATATCTAATGGCAATGCGACTCAATATACGGTCGCCCCCTTTTGGGACTGGATTCCCATACCCGAAGACAATGCGACCAGTACTTGGGTAAACGGCATAACTATCGAAGGGATCCGTTATTATTGGGAGATGAATGGCTCGCTTTACCGTTTCTTGGATACCGCCCGAGAGCAAAAGGATTATTTCGACGGCAATGGAACGATTGAAGATGCATTCGGCAACCTGCTGGTCACCATTCAGGAAAAAGGAGAGAACTACGATCCGCCTGGCGATGCAAACCGGACCACCGACAATTCCTACATTCTTGGTTCTGAGTTAAACGCTACTTTGCAGCCCAATTGGGATGCGAATAGATCGTCGCTTGCGGGCTTGCCCTTTACCCTTGACCCATGGAAGGGAGTAGAAAGAAATGCAACTTTCGCGGTAAGGTTGGGAGGGGTGGTCGATTCTATTACTACGCCCTTGAGAGGGAGAGGAAGCGGTTACGTAGGGCCTAAGGTCGTTTTGCAAGGAGATGGCTCCGGAGCCATTCTCCATCCCGTAGTCAAAGACGGTCGCATAGAAAAAATCGTGGTTGAGGATTCCGGCAGGGGTTACAGTGATGCAAACGTAACGATTTCGGGTGGCGCGGGTTTGGATTTCGGCGGCAACCCGTTTTCCAAGGAATCCGGAAACCAACTCATAGAAGCCAATTGTTCGGCTGTCATTAAAGATGGAAAGATCATTGAGGTGCGCGTTGATTTTCCAGGATGGGGATATTTTCAGCCTGAAATCGTGGTTACCGGATCTGGGTCCGGAGTGGAGGCGATACCGGTAATTGGCGATTACACAAGGAACAAAAGGCAATACAAAGACGGTATCGTCCGAGTTTTTATCATTGATGGAGGTGATGGTTTTACCGAGAGGCTTGGGTTAAACGAGAGGCCGGTCGTGGAAGTTCTCGACTATACCAGTGATCGAGGTGCTTCGTTCAATAGCGCCATTTTTAATCAAGAAATGGCGGAAGAAGAGGAACTCAACCCCGCAGCCATTCTAAGAGCAAGACTTGTGGACAACCAAGGTAGCCGTGTGGGAGTTTTCGCAATCGATGATGGTGGTTCTTATGATCAAGCTAGCGAATTGACCGGAACCTTAACTTTCAACTACCCGACGGGCGAAAACGAAAGAAACGCGACTGCGATAGGAGTATTCGATCGCGTGCTCAAGGAAGTTGTCATCTTTGACCCCACGAACCGATCACTCACGATTCCAGGAACTAACTTTAAGATGCTCGGGGTCTATGGGAGCAATTCAAATGGCAATGCCATCATGGACGGGAATGGATCCAGGGCCGCAGACTTGAACAGTTCGATGTTGGAGCGACCTGAAATCGTCATAGCCAATACCGCTGATTTCACGCAAATTTTACAGACTGAAGGCAACTCCACTACCAATGTTTTCGGTAATGGGCGCGATTACAATTCCACTAGATCTCACAACTATGTTGATATTTTCGTGGGAAATGACTTTCCGGCCGAATCATTTTACCACCTTCGTGATTACATGGGTTTGCCGACTGGCGGTAGGGTGGAGGTTCGAGACTCCGTACCAGGCTTGGACTGGTGGAATATTTCGGATTGGCAGCCCAACCATCACTATGCCGCCGGTCATGTTGTTTTTTTCCAATTTCCAGAAGAATCCAAAATGGCTTACGAAGCGACTACGAGTCATTTCTCAGGCGGAAGCTTTCCCGGACTCGAAAGCGGTTTATGGAGAGATTTGACAACCAACAAAGATTTAATCGACGGCAAAGCCGCTGCTTCTTCCGATGGCGTCTGGGGCTATATCGCTGGGGGGCAAGAGACTTATACTGATTCTCAGGGATATTACTCTTTTAATGACTTGGAATACGGCATCTACAATCTCGCTGTATTTCATGAAGACGAGCGACTTGATTCCATTGGCTATCTTACAGCAGGTAACTCGGATGACGTCACCAATACCGTTGCTCTCGAGGGTGTTCCGGAACTGGTTCTGGAGGCTTCGGGAGATAAGGATGGAAACGGCACCTTGGTTTGGTCGCAAGAAACCATTCGGCAGGCTGGCGTTGGATCGAGCCAAACCTTTTTGAGCAAAGTGGGTTTTGGGTTTAGTCGGAAACCGGCTTTGCTGCTTACGCCTGATCCCGGGAACACAGGTCAAGGAACATATTGGGTGGACGTTGTTCTTACGCCCGAAGGCGCATTGGATCTCAATATCACTGCCGCAGCATTTCATGATCTCGGCGACAAGTATTACCTCGGATATCGGAGTAGCCACTCGGGCGTTGATTTTTGGAACAGTGATTGGAATTCCTCCGGAACCGTACCTAATTATTTGACCATCGCCCCGGATGCTGCAGCTAATGCAGTGGAAGTCCCCATTTTTGAATTTGCCCCGGGCGACATCAGTTCTGAGTTCAATGCAACGGTGTGGGATACTAACTCCGACATCGTTCAAGACCAAAACATCACTTGGTCTTGGTTCACCGATATTCCCTTGGAACGCAATGAATCCACCAGAGTCAAGTCTTCAGAGAACAACAATTCTGAAATTGCGGAAATTAATCCGGACGGATCCTTGGTGCTTTACTCTACCCTCCGGAAGGGCAGGGTGCTAAGCGTTGATATTCAGGATGGGGGTCAAGGGTACGCCACTGATTTTAATGCAAGCAAACTGGTATTTGCAGGGTCAAGCGGCCAAGGAGCCATGGCTCGAATCGCGGAAGTCAATGCCTCCGGAAGCATTACGCGAATCGAAGTTCTTGATCCCGGCGAAGGTTATTTTAATGGTACGTTAAGTTTGTCCGTAACCGAGAGTGGCGGTACGGGTGCGCTTTTGCGTCCAGTAGTCGGAACA
>CALBIN010000026.1 GCA_937893275.1 uncultured Opitutia bacterium
GTATGGTTGCTTGTTTATAAGCGGATACCAATATTTTCGGCAGTGAATATTATTACTTTTCAACTCGCTGAAAATTGTTTCACGAATTTCATAACCTTCATTGAAAAAGATTGGGAAATATGAAAAGTTGTACTTCCAGTCTTTTTTTAATTCAGGAATGACTATATTCGTCAATCCGCTCAAAGCCTTATGGTATGATTGGTATCTCTCTTTGCGGGTTTGAATGGTTTGCTCTATGTATTTGATTCCCGCTAGACCTATTGCGGCTTGTAACTCATTCATCTTCCCGTTGATGCCCGGGCCTCCTATCTCGTCCTCATTTCTTATGTTGAAATTTCGCAATTGATCAATTTTTGCCTTTATTTCTTTCGTTTTTGAAACAATGGCACCTCCCTCAAGAGTGGTGAAAACCTTCGTCGCATGAAAACTTAAAACACAAGCTTCACCGTAAGTTGTGATTGATTTTCCTTTGTATTCGACTCCGATTGCGGGAGCACCATCAAAAACAAGGGGAAGATCGTGCCTGCGAGCAATTTCCGCAAGTTTTTCAATTTCAGCAGGAAAGCCGAAATTATGACTGGCCAGAATACCCCCTGTCTTCTCATTGATTACTTTCTCTACCATTGCAGGATCCAGGTTGCCGTAGACCTTGTCAGTGTCAGCGAAGACTGACTTATAACCAATCCAGTCAATCGCATGTGCCGTGGCAATAAATGAGAAAGGAGTCGTAATGATCTCCCCTCGAAACCCAAGGGCCTTCATGGCGATCATTAAACCGGTCGTCGCGTTGTTGACCAGGCTGACGTTCTTTACTCCCAAGTAGTTGCCAAGCGATTTTTCGAGTTCTTGAACCAATGGGCCATTATTCGTCAATTGCTTGGAATTCCAGATCTGGCGGATCAAAGGCATGCATTCTTCAATCGGCGGAAGAATTGGCTTTGTTACGTAAATGCCCTTACTCATTTCCACCGAAAAGTTTGGAGAATCTGGTTTTGATCTTACCGGTAAAGATTGAGGTGGTCGATGGGCACAACTTCTGACTCAAAGCCCTGTCGAACCCGAGGCTTCTTTCAATCAATTTAGGGTGAGAAAGAGGAAAGTTACATTCTTCCAGCGGTCGGACAAATGGATTTTCCCCCAAAGTATGAGTTGAGTCCGTTCGGTCAAATCCGATATTCAGACTCATGTTTTTCTTCGGTGTTATCGAAAGGGCCTTGTTGTACAGGCAATTGAAAATCCACTGGTAGTCACAGGCCCATGGATCAGGGTTTTCACAATGCAGGTCGAATAGGTGCTTGAGGCTTCCTTTCTCCCTGTTGGAAAAACAATGTTCATCCAAAAGCTTCTTTTGATCTACCGTTTTCCATGCCGGCATGTTGATGTCGTAACTATTCCACATTCTTCTCCAAGTTGCGAAACCCCAAACATGAGGGTGGTTACTGAAAAAATAAGAGCTCCCTTTTTCTTCTTTTGGAATGAATTCAGGAACAAAGTTAGATGCATTGATATGACCAACCTTACGATTCTCCCTGTACTTAATGAGAAGTTCCTTCGAGAAATGATAAAAACTTGGAGACAAAAGTACGTCATCTTCTAGAAAAATTCCGAATTCATGATCGGTGAACATACGATTCATCCCTTGAATAAATGATTTTACAATCCCTTGGTTCTCATCGTTGAAAATTGGAATTACCTCACAGTCCCAATTAGGATTTAAGGCTAAATCTCTCGACTTTTCGCATAGGATTTCTTCTTTTTCGTTTCTTGGACCATCCCCTATAACATACAAAATCGGAGGTTTGAATTTTGAAAGTTGATGCAAGCATTTAGCGATTAGGTCTGGCCTAATAAATGCCATTAACATCACGGGTAATTGTGATTCCATAAGAATGATTTTCTACTACTAGCCCTAAGTTATATTTGTTATTTCATAGGAAATAACGAATGTGGCTGGAATGACTTTTTTACCCGAACCTTGTTTTCTGAAAGAACGCTCGGGAGCAAGAATAGGCCTTCAGCTTGGAGGAGGCGACCGTTGTGGTAATGGGGTTGGTAGAGGTTGAAGAGGGTGAAACCGCGTTTTTCGATGAGTTCGTGAAGAAGTGCCCCTGCGGTAGGTTGATCTTTGTAGCTTCTGGCGAACATGATTTCGGAGAGGATACAACGAATTGAGCCTGTCTCCATAGCCTTCGATGCTCCGCGTAGGCAGCGCAGTTCGGAACCTTGCAGGTCTAGTTTCAGGAAATCGACTTGCTCGATTAAGTTCCGCTTCATGAATGCGTCGAGCGTTTGAGTTTCGACTCGGACTTCGCCGTTTGGATCGAGTTGGTCGCCATAGGCCGTGTTGTCTTCTGGGGCAGGAGGGAGTAGAGAATTCGTCCCTTCGGATTTGTTGATTTGTAGGAAAGCCGTTCCGTTTTGGTCGGATAGGGCTAGCTTTGAGACACGAATGCGTTTGTTTTTTCTAACAATCCGGTCAAGGCATTCGTGGAATGGAGGGTAGGGTTCTATTGCGTGGACGGTAGCGAGCGGGAACAGGTTTGCCAACTTTTGTGAGATGTCTCCAATGGAGGCTCCCGCGTCAATGACTGTGGTTACCTCTTTTGATCCTAGTATGAGGGAAAGTGCATAATAAGGGTCGTCAGCTTGTTCTAATTGTTTTTGTCTACGAATTTCAAAGCCTAAGGCGTCAAGAGATGTCCGAAGAGTTCTTTTTACGAAATTTAGCATGGGGCAAAGCCTAAAGGGATAGTCGCAGTCTTATTTTTTTCTGAGTGGTGGGATAGTATCAGATTCACTCCGTTGTGATACTTGGGGTTGTGTTCTCGGAGGGCTGGAAGTTCAAGCAGTCCCAAGGGGTCGGACTTGTCGGTTTCCACAATTATGATGCGGGCTTGGATCGCTTCGCCTAGACTGGCGAATACTTCTTGCTCGTGACCTTCGACATCTACTGAGAGCAGGTCCATTTTCTTAAACCTGTGATTACGATTCAAAATTTCGCTGAAGGTTGTGGCTTGAACGGTTTGTGCGGTTGACCCGTTTTCGCATGAACCGATATGCGAAAGTACGGCTTCGTAGCCGTTTTCTACAAAAGGGAGTCGTCCGCTTCGGTCTGATACAGCTTGACGGAAGCATTTTACCTTAGGATGGAAGAGGTGGTTGATGCGAAGCTTTCTGTAAGTGATGACCGAGGGCTCGAAGCAGAGTCCGCGAGCACCCATTTTGGCAAACTTGTAGGTATTGGAGAACAGGACGCCGTCGTTGGCTCCAATATCGATAAAGGAATCAACTCGCCCTAGAAGGCTCTCGACCAATAGGTCTTCCCCGTGTTGAGCATAACTTTCTCGATGCTCCTTCCAATTTCGCAGGAGTACGCCCCAATAGTACTTGGCATACCTGAGCTTGGAGAGGGTGGATCGAGGACTTAGCAAAGTTCGCAAGTGGAGAATTGAGACAATGAAGAGATTTCGGTGTTCGCGTTGACCACTAGGCGTGGCACCCTGCCATGAAAAGAAAGCCATGTGCCGAAAGAACTTGGTGGGCCGATATTGTAGTCACAGAGGGAAAGCGAGTGAAGGTCTACGATTGGTTCTGTTTCCCGAAAGGAGGTAACGGGTAATCCTGTAAATGCATCAATAGGTGGATGTTCGTCCGAGCATAGTAGAAATCCTACGCGCTTGCCTTCCTTTTGATCAAATAACCTTTGAATTTGAATCATCCATTGTTTGTATTGTGACCAGTCGTGGAAATGGATGCCGTCAAGGAATTGCTGATAATCTCCTCTTCGGGCATGAACTCCGAAGACGATTTTGAATGTCTTTCTTAGTTTTGCTATGCGACCTTCGGCTAGTTTTTGTACGGATGCTTGGGGTGATAGCATTTCTCGGACTTGATTCTGATTGGAAGTGAGGGAGTGAGGACAATGTAAATCCCAAGCTCGAGCGAGAATGATTGTCTTTCTGTGGTTTTCTTGGAAGCACTGATTCAAATCCTCTTCGCTCAAGTACTCGTCGTCTGCTTTTTCCAGTACCTTTATCCAATGTCTTAATGGTGAAAGGTATTTGTCGCTTCTTGCCAATCGATATACGAAAGATTCCTTTTTTGTCTTGAGGAATATTCGATTGAGAAAAGATCGAGAACTGAGCCAAAGATGGATGGGTAATGTCCCCTGTCGGACGAAGAGTGACGAGGAGGACAGAAAACCTAGGTTGAGCAGGTTGACTTTGCGTTCGATACACCATGCCAAGGCATTTGCTTGGGTGTGCAGACGGTTGCCGAGTTGACC
>CALBIN010000027.1 GCA_937893275.1 uncultured Opitutia bacterium
CCACAGGAAGTGATCGATATCGTGAGAGATGGTATCAACGAAAAAGACATTTGCGATCGGCTCGAAGCCTTGCTGCCGCATGAACTGCAAGCTCACAAGTGGAACCGCAAGGTTGTGCAGATGGGCATGAGCTCCATGGCAAAAGAGAAGTTGGAAGAGGTTAAGGTCGACATGGGAGCGGCAGACCGCGATGACCTGATCTCTTTCGCTGATGTGATCGAATACGACGAAGGCAGGATAGATTAGCCGCTAGTAAGATCTAAAGTTTCCGAGCCGTGATGATGGTGACGTCGTCACGATCATTGGACTGGTCCGCAAATTTCTCCAACTCGCCAAGTAGCTCCTCGTTAAACGAATTGGCAGTTCCTCCTCCGAACTTCTCAAGTTTCGCAATGAGGCGGGCAAGAGAGTATTCCTCATTATGTCGGTTGGTGGTTTCCGTAACACCATCGGTAAAAAGCACCAGTGCATCGCCTTGCCCAAAAGAGCAGGTTTGCTCACTGACGATTTCCTCGAAAAGCTCGTTAGGAACCATTCCGATGGCCATTCCTTCACCCCGCAAAGTTTCGACATTCGCATTGCTCCCCGCAGAGGCTCGAAGCAATAAACCCGGTTCATGCCCGGCCCGAGAATAGGTAAGGGTATTCTTGTCGGTATCAACAATGCCAAGAAAAAGCGTGATGAACATATCGTGCCTCATTCGTTCATTCAGATCCCGATTCAATTTCACCAATACTTCTGAAGGGGAATGGGCACGCTTGACGAGATGGCGCAGGTTAGTTTGACAAATGGCCATGAGCAAGGAAGCGGGCACACCTTTGCCCGACACATCCGCTATCGCGATAGCGTATCGAGATCGACCGATTTTGTGAAAATCATAAAAGTCGCCACCGACTTGAGCAGAAGGAATGTAGCGGGCGTCCACATCCAAATCCTTGGACGCAGGAAAGTTTTCCGTAAGAAAAAGAGCCTGAACGTTTCGAGCAAGAGAAAGATCCATTTCGAGCCGATTTTTATCTATTCGGAGATTCATGACGTCAGAATTACGCACCGCCAGCGAGGCTTGTTCGGCAAGCGAATTGACAAGTGAAAAGTCGGTTTCCGAGAAGGGAAGCCCACTTGCGGGGTTGGCCACAACGAGTACGCCGATCAATTGATCATTGAACTGCATCGGAGAAAACATAATGGATCTCACAGCAAGGGCGGGGTCGGCATGGCGGGGAACCCGCGGGTCGTTGACAGCGTCCTGAATGATAACTGGCTTGCCGGTACGGGCGACCTCTCCAACAACGCCCTCTCCTGATTCCAGAATTTCCGAACGTAGAATTTTCTCTAAGAAGCGGGCTCGGGTAGAGGTGGATTCGTCATCGAGTCGAATCTGTCGTCGTTGGGGAGGAAATAGCCCTTCCACAGCCGCACCTCGCAATTTACCATGTTCTACACACTCGTAAACGCAAGCACTCATGGCTCCGGTGCTTTGGACCGCAGTATGGGCAATTCTGCGAAACAGTTCGCCACGTTCTACACCCTCGCCAATCGCGGTAACGAGGTTGTGCATGAAGTTGTCGACACTTTTCTTCTCCTGCTCGATGAGTTGTTTTTCCTCGTCGAGTTCAATATTCTCTCTCTTGGCTTTCGATAAGAGAGGCCAAATTAAAGCGGTGCCAACCAACACGCCACACGCAAAAAGAAGGGCTTCAGTGAGCATTGCTTGCGGTTCGGGCAGAATCACCGTTCGCACCCTCGTCCATTCGTTGCTCGAGAAAAGAAACTACGTCATGGAATTTCCTCACATTGCTTTCGTTCAATTCCATCAATCGTTTGTGGGCTTCGCACACCTCGCGAGCGGAAATTGCTTCATCATCGGATCCGTTGCCGACAGCTTCAAGCTGATCGAGATCTGTAATTTCCAATTTGGGGCGTACGTGAGCGATACGATGAATCCCAAGATTTTCCACCGTTTCTAGATTTCGTTCTCCAAGGCTCAGCAGCGTCATTGAACCTTCCTCTCCCTCACTGCGAACAGCAAGCGCCACGCCAACCAATATACCTAAGAAAGTACTATCCAAACCCGAACAATCCGCGAAATCCAAAACATAATTTCGGTGTCCCTCCTCCATCATCCCTCGCAGAAAGCGACGAAAGGGATCACAATTCAAATAAGAAGCTCGTCCGCTCACCTTGACGAAGGCATAGCCCGTATGGGTGCAGACCTGGTACATTGGCTTTCTTCCTTCGCCCATTTTGCAAAACCAGTCTTCTCGTATTTATGTTGATTCGCTTATGAGCTTACGGAGGACATATGGCAATATGCCGCCATGGCGGTAGTATTGCACTTCAATTCCGGTATCCACCCTAACGCGAACTTTTACACTGGATTCAGCTCCATCGGATTTACGAATCACTAAGTCGAATTCTTCCCCGGGGACCAAATCATCTCCAAGTTTAGGAAGAGAAAAGGTTTCGGTTCCGTCAATGCCAAGAGTTTCCGCATCCTCGCCACCTGAAAATTCCAAGGGAAGAACACCCATCCCAATGAGATTGCTACGATGAATACGCTCAAAGCTCTTGGCAACGACTGCCTTTACGCCGAGCAGAGCAGTACCTTTTGCGGCCCAATCACGGGAGCTACCCATTCCATAGTCGCTTCCGCCAAATACAATGAGCGATTCGCCTCTTTCCTTGTAGTGCTGCGAAGCATCGTGAATGGGGAGGATCTCGCCATCGGGTTGTAATTTCGTATATCCACCTTCCTTGCCATCTGCCATTAGATTCTTGATGCGGACATTCGCAAAAGTACCTCGAGTCATAATGCGATCATTGCCTCGCCGAGACCCGAAAGAGTTGAAATCACTCTGGTTCACTCCCTTTTCCTGCAGGAAGTTACTTGCGGGACCGTCTAGGGGGATGGCCCCAGCCGGCGAAATATGGTCGGTAGTTACGGAATCGCCGAGCAAAGCCAGCGTCCTCATATCGGCAAGAGGTTCGATGGGCGAAATATCGAGGCCAAATGTCTCGAAAAAAGGCGGATTCTGAATGTAAGTGCTTTTTTCATCCCACGCAAATAAGGATCCCGCCGGAGATTTAATTTGGTTCCATTCGGGATTGGCGTCGTCTATGGAACCGTATCTCTCCGTGAACATAGTTGGCTTGAGTCCAACAGAAACACAGGCATCGACTTCCTCTGTGGAGGGCCAAAGATCGCGAAGATATACAGGATTACCGCTCGAATCCGATCCCAAGGAATCTTCATCGAGATTCACGTCCACCGTTCCCGCCAATGCGTAAGCTACAACCAGTGGTGGGGACATAAGAAAGTTTGCTTTAATCGCACTGTGGACTCGAGCCTCAAAGTTTCGGTTACCGGAAAGTACACTTGCCGCGACCAGATTGCCTTGATCAATTGCAGCTTTAATTTCGGGTGCGAGGGGGCCACTATTACCTATACAAGTGGTGCATCCATAACCCACTAGATGAAAACCTAGCTCGTCAAAATATCGCTGTAATCCCGTTTCGACCAAGTAGTCGGTCACCACACGGGATCCCGGAGCCAAACTAGTCTTGACCGAAGACTTTATTTTAAGTCCACGCTCAACGGCCTTCTTCGCGAGCAACCCAGCCGCTATCATTACACTTGGATTACTTGTATTTGTACAACTCGTGATCGCGGCAATCAGAACAGAACCATGACCAATTTCATGCCCGGACCCATCGGCCCCGACCAGAACCGTGTCCTTAAGATTGTCCAAAGGCACGCCGAAACCATCTTCAGCTAGAGGTCCTTTCAACAGGGAATGAAAGCTGTCTTTAAGAGAATGAAGATCGATACGGTCTTGAGGTCGTTTAGGACCGGCGACGGCAGGAGAAATCGACGCTAGGTCCAAACCAAGATTTTTAGAATACAATAGCTCGCCCGCTTTGGGTATACCAAATAGCCCTTGTGCCTGGAGATAGGATTTCACAAGGTTGATCTCATCCTCCGTACGCCCCGTAATGCGCAGATAATCGAGCGTTGCATCATCGACAGGGAAAAAACCCATCGTAGCCCCATACTCAGGTGCCATGTTTGCAATTGTTGCACGATCTGCAAGCGAAAGCGCTTCAGCTCCGTTGCCGTAGAATTCGACAAATTTCCCGACTACTTTCTCCGCCCGAAGCATTTGAGTAATACGTAAAGTCAAATCGGTTGCGGTAACTCCATCACGCAACGACCCTTCGAGATTTACGCCTATCACCTCGGGTGTCTGAAAATAAACGGGTTGACCCAGCATTCCCGCTTCCGCCTCAATGCCTCCGACGCCCCATCCGACAACCCCGAGACCATTTATCATTGTGGTATGGGAATCTGTCCCGACCAAGGAATCAGGATAGAACAGACGTTGACCATCCACCTGTTTATCAAAGACAACCTTGGCCAGATATTCGAGATTTACTTGGTGAACAATACCTATGGCAGGTGGAACTACGGTGAAGGTGTCAAAGGCTTGCCGTCCCCACTTGAGAAATTCATAACGCTCGCGATTTCGTTGGAATTCCAGCTGAATATTACGACTAAAAGAATCGGTAGTTCCCGATTTATCAACCTGAACCGAATGATCGACAACTAGGTCAACGGGAACCAATGGTTCTATCAGTGAAGGATCAGAACCAAGTTTTGCCACGGCGTCTCTCATTGCGGCAAGATCGACAAGAAGAGGAACTCCCGTAAAATCCTGAAGCAAGACACGCGATACCACAAAGGGAATTTCACGATCGGATGGTTCCGAAGCGTTCCAGTTTGCCAAAGCTCGAACATCTTCTTGGGTAACAGTCTCGCCATCGCAATTTCTCAGTAGGGATTCCAACACCACCCGAATGCTAACAGGAAGTCGACTCACGACTCCCACTCCGAGTTCCTCTAAAGCTGGAAGTGAATAGTAACTACCTAAATCTTCCTGCAGACTTAGTGTTCTCAATATTCCAAAGGCATCTTGAATCATATGTTTTGAAAGTTACGATTATTGAGAAAGTTATGATGCTGAATGATTCAGCCAAGCTGTGACAAGCAATCTTTAATAGATTGAAATTCAGGCAGTTGCTTAGGGTCATCGGATGACCACGAATAAGAGATCTCGCCACTCGTGTTAACTATAAATGCAGAACGCTTGGAAACGCCTTTGAAGCCAATGAAGTCTTCATAAAGCACATCGTAAGCCTTCGAAACTTCCTTGTTGAAGTCACTCAACAATGGGAAATTAAGGCCTTCCTTATTAGCCATCGCCTCTTGGGCGAAAGGGCTATCGACACTTATTCCATAAACGGATGCGTTAAGTTCACTAAAAGCAGACAAATCGTCCCGCACCGAACAAGCCTCCTCCATGCAAACACTAGTGAAAGCAAATGGAAAAAACAAAAGTACCGAATTTTTGTCACCATAATTACCACTCAAAGTCACGTCCAAGAGACCGTCAGAAGTTTTCGATTTGAGAATGAAATCCGGAGCCGTTGAACCAACACTTAAAGGCATAATAATAGTGGTTAGATATAAGAAAATATTTTGTTAGACAAAATTAGGGCAAAAAGACTAGGTAGCAATCGAGGCATGGAAGGCAAGCGCAATGAGACTCAAGCTTATAGCTTTTCGTTTTTCTTTTGCACATCAGGGTATCGAAGTACATTTAAAGACGAGTTTCCTAATAAAATGAACGCTATTGAAACATTACTAACCAACGCAGAAGTAATCATTGGCCAAGAGGAACTTGAGAAACGAATTTCGGAAGGCAAGAGACTCAAGGTCAAGTTTGGCGTAGACCCAACCCGACCAGATCTAACGCTCGGACACATGGTAGTCTTTGAAAAACTTCGGCAATTTCAAGAGATGGGGCATGAGGCAATTTTATTAATCGGGGATTACACCGCCCAAATCGGCGACCCCAGCGGACGGTCGGTTCTTCGACCAGTTCTTACCGCCAACGAAGTAGAAACTAACGCAAAGACTTATTTGGAGCAAGCATTTCGCATCCTTGACGAATCCAATACCACCATTTGCCGAAACAGTGAATGGTTCAATAAAATGAGTTTCGGAGATTGCCTGAATTTAGCACGAAACATGACTGTCGCTCAAATGCTAGAAAGAGATGATTTTGCTAAAAGGCATAACAACCAGACACCTATTTCAATAGTGGAATTTTTGTACCCACTAGTGCAAGGATATGACTCGGTAGTGCTGCAGGCAGATATTGAACTCGGCGGTAGCGATCAACTTTTCAACATGCTCGTGGGTCGATCTCTACAAAAAGACGCGGGAAAACCCGAGCAGGCTGTGTTGACAATGCCTCTTTTGATAGGTCTCGACGGTTCGCGCAAGATGTCAAAAAGCTATGACAACTACATAGCGTTCAACGACAACTCGAAAGACATGTTTGGAAAAGTCATGTCCATTCCCGATGATGCAATGTGGGACTATTATCGCCTTCTTCTGCTGACTCAAGATTGCGATATAGAGAAACTTCGATCCGAGCATCCTATGGAAGTGAAAAAAAACCTCGCAACACAAATCACAGCGAAATTTCACGGCAAAGAAGAAGCAGATAAAGAACTCGCTCAGTTTGAAAAAGTATTCTCAAAAGGAGAAACACCAGACGAAATGCCCATTTTCAATTGGACAGCACTCGCGCCAGATTCTGAAGAGTGTACCTTGGTTGACATAATTTCGGCCACTAATTTGTTCGAATCTAAAGGTGAAATTCGGCGACTAATTAAACAAGGTGCAGTAAAAATAAACGACCAGACACACACAAATGCCCAACAAATTCTAAAAAAGCCTGATTCTGCTATAATTTTGCGAGCTGGAAAAAGAAAGTATTTTCAAGTTTCTCCATAGCCAAAAAGCAATGAAAGTTTGCTAGAGAGTGAAATTGTAAATTAGATAGTGGTAAAACCAATGCTAATTAGTTTCCGATATTCAATTTGTTCTTTTTGGGTGATATTGATTTAATATCAAATGATTTGTGCCTCTTCAAATCCAGACAATCCTTAAGTAAAACCTCGACGGCTTTTGATAGTTGTCGGTCAATTTTATTAGGGATTTCCGCTGGCAGAGGCCAAATCTGAATGTCGGGGACAGCACCATTGCCTTCCATATCTCGACCGTCATCTAATTTGTACCAACCTCGGAAGGGTATAGACATTTTCCCAATATCCAAGAACTTTTCGTCCGTGTAAATCGAGATAACACTTCCAGCCGTACGAACTCCAATTAGCTTGCCTCTTTTAGTCGCTTTAATCGCGTGACAGAATATCTCACCATTACTGGCTGTGTTTTGGTTGCAAAGAACCACGATCGGCTTGTCCCAGTAAAAGTGATCAAGATAGCCTAGCGGATAACTTCTCTTTCCACCTCTTGGTATTGTAATTGCATGTAGAGGGCGAGAAAGCATTTTTAACATTCGGTCAGCAGTAAAACCTCCCGTATTGTTTCTGACATCGATAACCATTCCTTCCTTCCGATAACCAATAGAAAATAATTCCTCTTCAAATTGGAATAAATCATCCCAGTTCATTCGGTTTACATGTAAATAACCAAGTTTGCCATTACTCTCTTCGTTTACGATACGTTGGTTATCAGAAATCCACGATTCCTTTAACAGTTCTCTCGCTTTTGTAAAAGAAATCGGTTCCAAATGCACAAGCCTCTCATTACCTAAAGGGTCCTTCACCTTAAGGTCGGTCACTTCATTTAACCGGCGATTAAAGGCATGGCGTTTTGCAAGTGGTGAATCTAAATCTAATCCACCAATCGAAAGAATAACTTCATCCTCATAAATCATAGAGTCAGGTTTACGTGCGGGTCCGTCATGTAAGACTGTTTTAACCTTCAGTCCCGAACCTTCAAATGACTTATCGAAAATCAATCCCAAATGAACGGTCTGCCAGCGCCAACCATGGTCGGGTTTCCATTGTGGCCAAATTTTGTCGTTAAGCTCAAAAAACAAATGGGAAGCATTTAGTTCTCCTATTAGCAGGTTTACCAAGCGACCAAAACCATCTCGATCAATGCTAGCGGTAATATGACTCTCGTACTTTTTCAGCAGTTTGTCCCAATCTTTACCATTCATTTTTTTATCATAGAAAAAGTCCCGGAGGTTGCGCCAGATCATGCGATAACCTAAACGAAGGTATTGTTCTCTATCCGTATCTTGATATGCCTTAAAAGTGTATTTCGTCAGAACAGAACCTTTAGTCTTTGACGGGAGATTATCCACTAACCAGTGAATTTCGTTGCTTTCCCAATAGGGGTCCAACCCGATCGTCTTCGTTAACAGTTTTGGAGCATTCAGTTCGTTGGGGAATTTGATCGTATAAATTCCTCGTACACCTCCAAGGTCACTAGTAAAAGCTAATTTATTTGAATCACGATGCCAAAAAGGGTTGCTCTCCTTTGAACCAGAAAGGTCAACTCGGCGGATGCGCTCATGTAAATCCTCGAAGTCAATTACAACTCGAGGAAGAACTTTAGGTTTTGACGCTATAACAATTGGAGGCAAGGGAAAGTCTTCGTTGTTTTTGATGGATGTCGAAGCGGCGGCACGGGAGGAAAGAAGTTTTTTCTTAGCTTCCTCCAACTTAGAGAGGCGTTCGCTTTTCCCCTCATCGTCGGGAATAAGGTAAACATAATGTAAATCAAAATCGTCATTTCGACCTCGTTTTCCGACAAAGGATATCAGGCGACCATCAGCAGACCACCTCGGTGATCCGTCCCATTTCGGATGACGAGACAGATTGAACGGGGGTTCTTCCCCCTTAACGGAAACAACCCAAACATCCCAGTTGTCTTCGCTGTCCTTAGACTGTACAACCAACCAACGACCGTCAGGAGACCAATCATAACCGGGAAAAACGGTAGATGGCAGAAGTAATCGAGGAGAATATTTGTCCGTAGCAGTTACAATCAAGTCGCCTGTATCTCGACAAAATGCTAAACTTTTCCCATCAGGACTTAATGATAATCGGTTTTTATTCGTTCTGTCTTTGGGTGAAGAAAATTGACTTAGCGTAAATTTATCATTCTCAAACCAAAATGCATCTTGATTTTTCCTTACGGCTTTCCAAATCTCAGTACGATTTCCGAAGTCGCGAAGGAACCAAATTTCTTTATTTTTAGGGCCGAACACTACTTCGGTTTCGTGTGATCTTGTTTCTCCACATACTAGTCTGGGTTCTCGCAACAAAGTATCCATGACCCATACATCTCCACCGGCAGTAAAGGCGACTTCTAAAAAATCGTCAGTCCAGCCAAGACCTTGACGAGCATCGTTATTCCATGCGGCATCGTACCATCTACGCCTTGAAGGATCAAGTAATCCGTCCTGCCTTCGCCATAAATTAATTTTTAATGGTTCTTTTCCGCTATTTGGATAGTACTTGTAGAAGTCGAACCCTTTTCTAAATATAATGGTCTCGCCATCTCTAGAAATAGACGGCATAATAACTGAGTCGTTTTTAAAGAATGTTAGTTGATTTGCACTTGATGTCGAAAAATCTTTTTCCCACAGATTAAAAGTACCATTTTTATCACAAACAAAATAAAACCCTAAACCATCAGGTTTCCAAAGCGGAGATCTACAACCGTAATTTTCAAAACAAATTTGTTGAAATTCTTTCGAATCGCTATCATGAAGCCATATCTGCGAAGATCTAGATCCTCGATATCCCTTTCGATAGAGCAAGTTTCCGCCCTCACGAATAAAAAGCGTTTTTGTCGAATTCGGCGAGATAGTGCCATGTCGGGCATAGGCATCAAAAAGAATTTCGTCATCGGCAGAGCCGTTAATATCAACACGCAGCAAACGAGTGGAATCAAAACCTAAATAATCCCTACGAACTTTAGTTAGAATGCCAGTACCATCAGGATACCATTCTAGTGGCGTATACCCTTCACTATGCTCAGTGAGTTTAGTAGGAACGCCACCTGTCATTGGAATTATATAAATGTTCCAGTACCCATCACGCTTACTGGTAAAAGCAATTTGCTTTCCGTTTGGAGACCAACAAGGCCAATTATCTTCAGCGGGATGAGAAGTTAGTTGTCTCGCATTACCTCCTTTGACAGGAGCAATCCAGATATCGCCGTGCCATACGAACCCAAACTGCTTACCATCTGGCGAAATAGTGGGAACCGCTGCCAATTCAATCCTCTCTCTTGGCATTACTTTAGCAGATCCGCACAATACTACAAAAATTGTACTAATAAATAAACAGACTCTCATTATTTTAATTATTTAGTAGCGGCTTAAGGTATGGAGCGGTTGGACTTCCTTTAACCTCAACGATTTCTTCGGGTTTTCCAGAAAACAATATTTTGCCTCCATTATCTCCCCCTTTGGGGCCAATTTCAACAAGGTAATCGGCGTTAGCGAGTATATCCAAGTTATGTTCTATTACTATTACCGTATGGCCATCGTCCACAAGTCGATGAAGCAAGTGCATTAATTTAACACAGTCTGTAGAATGCAAACCTATGCTAGGCTCTTCCAAGATGTAGAGGTTCCCTATATTCAGAGCATTTTGATTGATATTTTTTCGAGTGAGAATTCCTTTAGACATTTCACTTACAAGTTTGACACGCTGTGCTTCACCTCCTGAAAGCGTTGGCGAACTCTGGCCCAAAGACAAGTATCCCAATCCTGTCTCTACCATGAGGGCCATCATTGCCTTAAGCTTAATGTCAAAAGAGAAAAAATCCACAGCTTCGAGAAAAGAGAATTGAAGGATTTCGGCTATATTTTTCCCCTTCCAACGCAAATTCAACATGTCGGGCGAATATCGTAGGCCTCCACAGTCTTCACATAGAATATATGCATCCGGCAAAAAATTCATCTCGAGCTTTATCCTCCCGGCTCCTTTACAGGTTTCGCAACGCCCCCCTTTGACATTAAAGGAAAAAGCTTTTGGCCCGAGACCCCGAACCTGTGCCTCGGGAAGGGAGGACAACAACGAGCGAATACGATCCCAAGCCCCTATGTATGTTGCAGGTGACGAACGAGGGGTCTTGCCGATAGGGCTTTGGTCGACTTCGATTACCTTTGCAAATCGATTTCCATTGAGAACCTTGCGAAAGGGTGCTTTACCGCAAGACTCATAAGGAAAAATTCCTTGGTCGAGTAAAGCTCGGCTCGTTAAAACAGGTTCTCTAGTTTTGACAGCCTGAGCAACTGCAGGCTTAATCAAGCCCCGAGCAAGAGTTGATTTGCCTGCTCCTGAAACACCGCACAAGGCAATCAGCCGATTAACTGGAAGCCATACATCTATATTTTTAATATTTCGTATGTTCGCTCCTATGATGCCAAACCAGTCTTGTGAAATTTTGCGTGAACGAGAATTTGGTTTATCTCGTGGCATTTCGCGAGATTGACGACCCAATGATTGCGATAAGCCTTCCCTAAGAAATTTTGCAGTCGAAGATTTCTTGGAATTCAATACTTCTTCAGGTTTTCCACTTGCAAGTAGCCAACCGCCGGATTCTCCGGCCCCGGGTCCAAGATCTATAATGTGATCAGCCCTAAGCATCGTCTCTTCGTCATGTTCAACGACGAGAAGAGTATTACCTTTGGCTTTAAGAACTTCCAAAGATTCAAGGAGACGTTGATTGTCCTTGGCGTGAAGACCAATTGAAGGTTCATCCAGAACATAAAGAGCCCCGGAGAGGTTTGAGCCGAGTTGAGATGCCAGCCTAATACGTTGAGCTTCACCACCCGAAAGAGTTGTGGTTGCTCGATCCAAGCTTAGGTAATCGAGTCCTACCGACTCCATAAATGCGAGGCGTTCACGAATCTCCGGTAAAATCATTTCCGCAATCGCCTTACCTCTGTCATCAAATTCAAGCCTGTTCAGCATCCATAAAAGTTTAGGAGGAGTAAGCCGAAGTAGGTCAGGTAAATTTGTAATCTGATCATCACTAAGACGAATGAAAACGGATCGAGAAAGTTCAGCTATGCGATCCCCGTTGCATGAGACACAAACGTCACCATCGTAAAGTTTTCCCAAACCAGAACCGACAGAAAGGCCACTCTTTAATCGATTATCGATTCGTCCATAACCACGGCAAACCGGGCACCATCCACGAGGGGAATTCCAGGAAAAAAGCTTAGGTTGAAGTTGAGGAAATGCCTCACCAGTGTTCAAGTCTACACGAGCAGTAGAAAGCCAAACGGCCTCACTTAAATTGCTGCAAAAAAGATATGCACTGCCCTTGCCGACCGAAAGGGCTTCCTCTAAAGAACTTCTAAGAAAATCAGTGTCGCTTCTTGTAATTTGCCTCACGACTAAGTCAACATCATGCTCGGCATAACGGCTAAGCCCCTCAAATCCTTCCGCTGAAACCATTGACCCATTACAACGCAGAAGTTCGTACCCTTTTGATGCGGCCCATGTAGCCAATGGTCTGTGATGACCCTTACGCCCACGAACAAGAGGTGAGCAAAGATAAAGAAATTCTTTATATTTATTCTTTTTTAAATTTCTTCGAGCGGCGGCACTCAGGCGTTTCAATAGAATTTCAACAGAGGAGCTCTCGACAGGCGCCCCGGTTGAGGGACTATGCTGAATGCCGATTCTGGCGAAAAGAAGTCTGAGATAATGAGCGACTTCCGTAATTGTCCCTACTGTCGATTTTCTGGTTCCTCTAGTAACGCGTTGTTCGATCGCTACAGTGGGAGGAAGGCTAGAAATTGCATCTACAGCAGGACGCGGCAATTGCTCCACAAATTGACGGGCATAGGAAGACATTGATTCGAGAAATCGTCGTTGCCCTTCTGCAAATACAATATCGAAAGCCAAGGAAGATTTACCCGACCCCGAAGGCCCGGTTACTACCGTGAACGCATTCAAGGGAATGTTGAGTGAAAGATTCTTTAAGTTGTGTTCCCTAGCCCCATCGATCCTCACCGAATCCAATGAGGCATTAGGCCGATATCGTGATTGCTCTTCCGCTAAACAACACATCGGGAGTATTTTGGAAATGGAATTCTTATTAAAGTAATCAGCCAAAATGTCACCTGTCGAAGTACTAAGTTTCGCGACTTTCCTTGGTAAACCTTGGGCAATAACCTTACCCCCATCACCGCCTGCTCCTGGTCCAAGCTCTATGACTTGATCTGCATTTGCAATGATGTCCAACTGATGCTCTATCACTATAAGACTGTGACCGTTTCCAGTGAGTCTTTTGATGACCTGCAGTAGGCACGCTACATCATCTCGATGAAGCCCAGTGGTAGGCTCATCTACCAGAAGGAGGGAAGGTTTGTCCCCAATTCCTATTTTGGTAATGTACTTGGCCAATTTCAGGCGTTGAGACTCTCCTCCTGAAAGCGTGGAGAGGGGCTGACCGAGCGATAAGTAACCAAGACCTACTTCTGCAACCGTACTAAGATTTCGAGCAGCACGGGGAATACGAGAAAATTGCTCGATTGCCTCTGTAACCGAAAGGCTTAGAATCTGGGTCACATCAAGACCATCTAGCCGAATCGACAGAATTTCATCTTTAAAGCGCCGCCCCTCACAAGCCGGACAAGGAGTAAAAACATCTGCGAGAAATTGCATTTCAATTCGTTCATAACCAAGGCCTTCACATTCCTCGCATCGACCGTCTTTTGAATTGAAAGAAAAGTGAGAGGCGGAAAGACCCGCCCGGCGGGCGTCGTCAGTACGAGCAAAGGCAGAGCGAATAGGATTCCACGCATCCACGAAAAGAACAGGGTTCGATCGAGGAGTCTTTCCGATGGGCGTTTGATCAATCGTGACTATTTCGGCAAAATCGACATCTGCGCAAATATGGTCGATTATGGCCGAATTTTCCATAGGATTACCCAAAGGAGCAAGCAGGCCTTCTCTAATAATGTTAAGAAGAGTTGACTTTCCCGAACCCGACACGCCCGCAAGAACGACAAAGCAACCTATTGGAATGTCTAAATCTAGTTTGCAAATGTTATTACTAGATGCACCTCGGATTCGGAGAAGTGATTGTTGCTTTAGAATTTTCTTGTTGCGAACGGATCGCAGAAGATCGATGGACTTTCGCCCCGAAAGGTAAGCCCCTGTGATGGATTTCTTGTCCTCCTCCAGTTTTGCCACAGAACCGCGAAAAGTAACTCGCCCGCCTTTTGCTCCCGGAGAAGGGCCGATTTCAATGACTTGATCGGCAGCTCGAATGATTCGCTCGTCATGTTCGACAACACAAACAGCATTCCCTTGGACGGCAAGCTCTCTCAGAATTCCAATTAATCGGTCCACGTCCTTTGCATGCAAGCCGATAGATGGTTCATCTAGAGCAAAAAGAGTCTCAGTGAGGGAAGCACCTAGACAGGCCGTTAAGTTAACTCGTTGCATTTCACCTCCACTCAAGGTCTTGGACGCACGGTCTAAAGATAAATAATTCAGACCAACTTGTTCAAGATATCCGAGGCGGGCGCGAATCCCTTCGAGAGCAAGGTCGGCACGATGGTTTCCGCCGGACTTGGCGTACCGTTGGAGGTCTGCGTCAAGTTTCGCAATAGGCATGGCGTAAAGGTCGGGTAGCGTGTTTCCCCGCCAGTGCCAGAGAAGAGATGCCGCGCTGAGGCGAGCACCTTCGCAGTCCGGACAAGAAACATAACTCCTGTACTTTGACAGAAAAACGCGCACATGCATCTTGTAGGTTTTTGACTCGAGCCAACGGAAAAACCTGCGTAGGCCATACCACATCCGCGCATCTTCCACATAGTCATCCTCGCCATTGAGGATGAAGGCTTTCTCGGTCTCTGAAAGGAAGGACCAGGGCGCCTCGAGGGGGAAACCGCGTTTGCGGGCAACCCGAATAAGATCTTGCTGCGACCGACCATAAACCTCGCCTCGAAATGCACGAATCGCACCCTCGACTATAGACAGTGAATGGTCGGGGATAACTCGGCGATAATCGATTTCGATGATTCGGCCAAACCCTTTGCAGCGGGGACAGGCGCCCAAGGGAGAATTAAATGAAAAAAGCGAAGGAGAAGACGGTGCAAAAGAAACCCCATTAACGGGGGATCTAAGACCTTCAAATCGTGAACACAAGGGTTTCCCTTTGTCGTTAAAGAGAACGAATTCACCGTTACCTAGTGTTAAGGCCGTGGACACGGCATCGGCAATCCGTTTGCGGTTATCAGGGAGAATAGTAATTTTCTCTAACCCGACAAGCAACTCGCCTGCAGACCAGTTCGCATCCAGCAACTCTTCAATACGGCAGAAAGAATTCTTTTCGGATGCTCGTACATAGCCTGCCTGAATCAGAGCACCTAGAAATTCTTTTGCGGGAAAAGCGTCCGGACGAAGGGAACGGAAGCCAAATACTAAACATTTTCCTGCAAACTCTTTTAAAACTCCTCGGGTGAGGGAGGTGGAAGTTTCTTCTCGTAAGAGTTTGCCTGAAGAAGGATCCAGCAATTTGGCAACGCTCGGGAACCACACCTTAAAATAGTCACACAATTCGGTCATCGTTCCTACCGTGGAGCGAGAATTTCGAACGGAATTGCGCTGTTCAACCACAATGGAGGGGCGAATGTTTTCTACGGCGTCGACCTTAGGTCGTGGCATCGTTTCCAGAAATTGACGAACATAAGGATTAAAAGTCTCGACATAGCGTCGTTGTCCTTCCGCATGCAAGACCTCGAACAGTAAGGAGGATTTGCCAGCTCCACTTAGCCCAGTGATTACGGTTACCTTACCGGGCATCAAGTCGAGATTAACGCCTTTTAAATTGTTTTGGCGTGCCCCACGGACACGAATTGGTTTGGTATGTCGCTTCACAAAGAAAATGCTCCCACGCTACCTTCAATTAACGGTAACCCAAACCATTCCAAGAAGTAATGCGTATAAAACTTGGAGTGGATGGCGTCCCGTAGGGGATTCGAACCCCTGTTGCCGGGATGAAAACCCGGTGTCCTAACCTGGCTAGACGAACGGGACTAAGTCTAAGAACAGAACATACTGGAGATTTCATTTGCTACGGCAAGACGAAACATTTTTGTCAGACTAAAAATGAGTCGATAGACGATCGAATTATAGCGAAGATTTGACTTTATGTAGAAAAAAGCTTTGATAGAGCCTTTTCAATAAACCCTACGACCCATGAAACCGACATATAATCCGTCTAAAGTGCGCCGAGCCCGTAAGTGCGGGTTTCGCAAACGAAACAGTACGAGCGCGGGCCGAAACATCCTGAGGAATCGTCGACGTAAAGGACGTAAGCGTTTAACTGCTTCTGTAGCACGTCGCTTCCGTTAGATGTTGCTATTTTAAGGCAAAAGTCAGTCAACAGTTGCGGTTTCGGCTTCAAGTCTAAAAGCCGCATTCACAAGCGTGAGGAATTTCAAACCGTTAAACAGAAAGGAAAGCGTGTACGCACTAATCATTTCTTGGCGCAAGTGCTTATTGACGAAGAAAGGCCAACGACTGAAAGAAGGATCGGAATAATTGCAACAAGACGACTAGGAAACGCCGTCAAGCGCAACCGAGCCAAAAGAGTCTTTAGAGAGTTGTTTAGGAATCATAAAGAAAATCTGCCCAAGAGATGCGATTTGGTGGTAATTCCGCACTCAACTTTTTTTTCGCAATCCTATTCGACATTGGAGATGGACTTTCTGCATACATGCAAACGCTTTAAAACAGATAGATGAAAAACTACCTCATTGGCTTCAGCCTATTGCTTTTCGCCACCTACCTTTATGTGGAACAAGCGAAAGTACAGCAGAAAAACGCGGAAGAAAAGCAGTTGCATGATACGAGCTTAAGACCATATCCACGCGATAGTAACTATACAGCCCCTACCATAACTGATGTCGCGGCCGGCAAAATGCGGCCAGACGTCAACGCAACTTCTATTTCTACGAAGATTCCTCACCAGCTTAAAACATACCCTGGACTTGTCAGCAAAAATTCTTCTTTTGAATTCACTACTCTAGGCGGTGCTATCAGTGCGGTACATTTGGAAGAGGCAGGACGCCTCAAAAAAAGATATGACATGACATTCCCTACGAATGAAAATGGCCAAGGCATTGACGGTAATGCATTTAGCATGTCGTTCGAGGACCATGATGGCACTCCTCTGGGCAACCCATTACCAGGCTACGATTCTAGAGCTTACGAAATCGGCAGGGAAGATTTGAATTCCGAGATAACCTTCGTAAATCGCTCGGACAACTTTGAGATTCGTCGCGAATATTTTCGAGAAACAAACGAAACCTATTTGATTAGGCATAGAACAACCGTAATTAACAAAGGAGACTCCAGCCTAAAGCTCGATAGGATTAGGTTCGGTATAGGTTCAGCATTTCCTATACCCCGAAAATTTAATTTCATCGACCAGGCTGAGTCTTACATGCATGTCGGCTACTTCAATTCGGGAAACCCTCAAGAGGCTGGTTGGGGGTGCGCCAAATGCAGTGGTCGCATTGATGGGGAAACCGAAGAGTTTTTTCAGGTTAACGAAATGGGTGACTACGACCGTCTTCACGAGGGAAAGAAATTATCCGAAGCCAAATGGGCTTCAGTTAACAATCAGTTTTTCGTTAGCATTCTTCGGCCTAAGGACGAAAAGGATGCCGTTGTTCGAGGAATGCCAATTGAGCGTGGCACGGACGGCAACGCCAGCAATCGGGAACAAGGAGTAACGGGATCCATTTCAATTCCTTTCGGCGAGATTCCTCCCGGAGAGAGCAGAAGCGTCGAGTGCTTCTACTATGCGGGGCCAAAAGATTATATGATACTCTCCTCATTGGGAATGGAACAGGACAAGGTTATGCAGTTTAACCCATTTGAGTGGGTTTCTGGGCCGATGAACTGGCTTCTAAACAAGTTGCAAGGCATTCTAGGCAACTTCGGCCTAGCGATTATTTTCCTGACAATCATCCTTAAATTGGTGCTGTGGCCCCTTACGGCAAAAGCTACACGCTCCCAGAAAAGAATGCAGGCGTTGCAGGAGCCAATGGCAAAACTCCGAGAAAAACACAAAAATGATTCACAGAAAATGAATCAGGAAATGATGAAGTTTTACAAGGAGCAAGGGGTCAACCCATTTGCGGGGTGTTGGCCTATTCTAGTTCAAATGCCTATATTCTTGGGAATGTTTTATATGCTTAGGTCGGCTGCTGAATTGTACGGGCAAAGTTTTCTATGGGTAAGTGACCTTTCCGAGCAAGACAACATCACAGACATCGCGGGGTTTTCGATAAATGCTCTGCCCTTTGTAATGTTGGCCACACAGTGGTTTCAAATGAAGCTTACACCCATGCAACTTGGTCCTGACGCCAGTGATTCTCAGCGTATCAACGCGAAAATGATGCGAATGATGCCGTTCATGTTCCTCGTGTTTTTGTATTTCTTTTCTTCCGCACTGGTTCTGTATTGGACAGTGCAGAATACGATGAGCATCTTCCAGACACTCATTACGAAGAAGGGAAAATCTCCGAAGGAAATTGAAACCGAAAGAAGTCTTTTAGCGAAAGATGAAGCTAAGGTCGGTCAGAAAAAACCTGATGCCGATTTCATCGAGGAAGAGGAAAGGCAACATCGCCAAGTGCTCGGTTTAAAGTTGCGCGGAAAGCTAAACAAAAAACAAATCGATGAAATTTATCGGGGGCGAATGGAGAAGTATCATCCCGACAAATTACGTAACCTTGGAGCCAAACGCCAGGATGAAGCCATGCAGAAAAAAGAACGGCTGGAAGCTGCCTATGAATTTCTCTTGAAGAAACTTGCCAACAAATCTTGAGTGTGAAGACCGATTCATCGTAAAAGCCAAGAGACTAAAATTAATTAAAGACAAAAGAAATGTCCGGGCACAGCAAATGGGCTACAACCAAAAGGCATAAAGCTGCGGTAGACGCCAAACGCGGTAAGATTTTCAGCGTTATCAGCAAAGAACTTATGCTAACTGCACGTGATGGCGGAGGGGACGCTGAGTTCAACCCACGCCTGCGTACTTTAATTTTAAAGGCCAAGCAGGCCAACATGCCGGCAGAAAATGTGGAGCGAGCGATCAAGAAGGGTACGGGTGAACTTGAAGGCACAATAATCGAAGAACTGCTTTACGAAGGCTACGCCCCCGGAGGAGTTGGCTTAATAATTGAAGTTACGACAGACAACAAAAACAGATCCGCATCAGAAGTCAGGAGTACGCTGGGGAAAGGGGGAGGAAACCTCGCGGGCACAGGTGCTCTCTCCTACAATTTCAAGCGCAAAGGCCAATTCTTAATAGCCAAAGACAAAGTCGATGAAGATACGCTCACGGAACTGGCTCTTGAAAACGATGCAGATGATATTGTTGCAGAAGAGGAGCATTTCGAAGTTCTTTCCGAAGTGAGCGAATTCGATAAACTGACACAAGCACTGAATGCTGCAGAAATTGAGGCCGATTCCGCAGAACTCGTCTATCTTCCGGAAAACCTTGTCGCAGTCTCGGACGAAAACATAGCTCGTCAAGTATTGCGCCTAATTGACAACCTCGACGATTTGGAAGACGTTAAGGCCGTTCACAGCAATTATGACATAGATAAAGCTTTGCTTGAAGCCTACGCAGCACAAGAATAAAGAATTCATTATTTTGTGCTGAAATGAAGTTAAGCGCAGGCAGCTAAAACAATGAATTTTCCCATAAAGTGATCGGAAGCAAAACAGATCCCGATTACCTAAACGGAATTGGCGAGGTTGGTCTTGTAAAACCCAAGGAGTTCCGTGACGAATCACCTTTTCAATTTGAAAGAGGTGGGGAAATCTCATCCATAAATTTACGTTATGAAACATATGGAGAGCTGGCTGCAAACAAGGAAAATGCGATCCTTATATGCCATGCTCTAACGGGCGACCATCATTGTGCCGGGGTTTATTCGCCAGAGGATGCGAAACCAGGTTGGTGGAACCAAATGATAGGCCCAGGAAAGGCCATCGATACAAAACGATTCTTTGTAATTTGCTCGAATTGCCTTGGTGCATGCCAAGGCTCCACTGGCCCAACCTCACTCAATGAAGCTACGGAGAAACCATACGGCATCTCATTTCCAGAGTTAACCATAGGCGATATGGTTTTAGCCCAAAAGCGTTTAGTGAAACATCTCGGCATCGACAAGCTCTATGCCGTCGTAGGAGGCAGTATGGGCGGGATGCAAGCGTTGCAGTGGGCAGTGTCCTGCCCTGAAATAGTCGAACGAACCGTAGTGATCGCAGCGACAACGCGACACAACGCCCAAACAATCGCCTTTAACGACGTCGGTCGAGCTGCCATCCAGGGCGACCCAGAATGGAACAGTGGAAACTATACGTCCGGCGGGGGTCCGGAGGTCGGACTCGCGATCGCCAGAATGATGGCTCACATCACTTACCTTTCGGGCAAAGGCATGGAGCAAAAATTCGGTAGATCTCGCCGCGAGCAAATAGACAGTGACACAACGAAGTCAATAAAGGCACATTTTGGGGTTGAGTTCCAGGTTGAAAGCTACCTGCGCCATCAAGGGAAAACCTTCGTAAACCGCTTTGACGCGAACACTTACCTCCATCTCACCAAGGCTCTCGATCGATTCGATCTTCACGCGGAGGAGGGAGGACTCGAACAATCCCTCAGTCGAATAAATGCCCGCACTCTTGCTGTAGGTTTCACATCAGACTGGCTATACACTCCAAAACAAAATCGTGAAATTGTGGAAACTCTCCAATGCCTAGGCAAGGATGCTTCCTATGCTGAAATCGATCACGATTTCGGTCACGATTCCTTCTTACTCAAATCCGAACGATTCCATCGCCTTATACAAGTTTTTCTGGAAGGAGCTGACCAAAAAGAACTAGACCGCCAAAGTTCTAGGCCCGACTCGATCACTCGCACCGAAGCAAAAAAAGAAGCTGATTTTCGAGTAATTGATGAATGGGTCGGGCAAGGCGAAAGCGTTCTTGACCTAGGGTGCGGTCGCGGGATTCTCCTAGAACACTTAGCCAAGACCAAACAGGTCCGAGGTTTAGGCGTGGACATCGATATTGAGAAAGTCATTGGCTGTGTCTCAAGAGCTGCTCCGGTCTATCAAGGCGATGTTCGCAAAACTCTTGCTGGCTTTCCTGATGATTCTTTCGACTGGATCGTATTCTCCCGCACAATGGAAGAATTAAACAACCCATGTGAAGTTATTGAAAAAGCCCTGCAGGTTGCCAAGCGAGTCGTTGTAAGTTTTGTTAATCACGGTTATTGGCGTAATCGACTCCACTATTTCTTAAATGGCAGTCGGATCATAAACGATGTATACGACAAGGCTTGGCACGAACGGACCCCCATCAACCCTATAGCAATCCATGATTTCGAAAAGTTTTGTCGAAACCGCAACCTAGTCCTCCGCAGGAGAGTGTGCCTAGGCGGAGACTGGAAAACCCATTGCAGAGTCCTCCCAAACCTACTTGCCGGAGTGGCAATATATGAGGTAGGAAGAACTTAGGGTATACGATAGGGAAGGAAATTGTATCTCCCTTTAAACCAAACATAGAAGCGATTTAGGCCTCGCCGCAGGTAAGCCCCGGCATCCTTTTCGACACGAGCAACCTGACCATTAATCTCCACGATTACAACCCCCTTGCGAATCGTTTGCTCCTCACCTGAAGATTCGGTGACCACCAAACCGGCTACCGTATTGGGGATATCGAATCGGCGACGAAGATCAGGGTCAAGTGGAGCAAGTGTAATCCCTGGGATGATCAAACCACCTATGCCAGGGCGCAATGTATCATCGAGGCTACCTAGAGTGACTCTTAATTTTTTCCGGTTAGAATCACGAATAATAATCAAGGGGACGCTTGCCCCGGGAGGGGTTTGAGAAATGACGAGACGAAGTTCCGCAACGGAGGCAATTTCCTTACCCGCAGCCTCGACTATAATGTCATTACTCTGAATCCCGGCTCGATCCGCTGGAGATCCTTTCACGACTCCCGTTGTGCGGGCGCCCTCGTCGGTGGGCAAGTCCTCAAGCTGAACCCCAAGGAAACCGCGCTGAACTCCACCTTTCTCAATGAGACCGGTCATAACGCTGCGGGCGAGGTTTACCGGAATTGCAAAGCCAATTCCTATGCTTCCTCCTGTCCGAGAGTAAATAGCCGTGTTGATACCAACGAGACGCCCTTTGGCATCGATTAGGGCACCACCGGAGTTACCTTGATTGATTGCAGCATCAGTCTGGATAAAATTTTCATAGGCGCCCGGATCCTTTAAAATGCCGAGATCGGTACGACCCGTGGCCGAAACAATGCCCATGGTAACAGTGAGACCGACTCCAAGGGGATTGCCAGCGGCAAAGACAATGTCGCCCACCCTTAACTTGGCACTGTCTGCGAGGGTGATGGACGGAAGAGCTTCGGGAGCGTTAATCTTGAGAACGGCTATATCGGTGGCTTTGTCAAAGCCAACGATTTCGGCAGAGAATTCGCGCTTGTCAGACAGTTTAACGGAGACTTCGTCGACTGGTTTTCCCGTGCGTTGGTCGGTAATAACATGGGCGTTGGTGATTGCATAACCCTCGGGGGCAATTATCACACCGGACCCCATGCCGGCGGGCACCTTTTGTTCTTCCACTCGAGAACGGTCCGCACTTCGAGAAAGCCCATAATAGCGTCTAAGAAAATCCTCTAGGGGATTGGATGCGTTTGGAAAACTTCGGCGCACTACTTGAGCGGTATAAACCCCGACCACGGCAGGTGTCGCTTTACTTAATACATCAGCATAACCTGTCACTCTCGGAGGATCCGTCTGAGGTAGAGGTGTCTCGTCTAACTTTAAAGTAAAACGATCTGCATGACCAAAAAGGTGATTCTCTTGAGACCACAATAGGTTTAGCAAAAATATTATTCCGACTAAGGCCGGCAGGCGAAACTTGAGTCTGTCGAATACCTTCATTGCAAATACTTAGGCGAGGGAGACACTATACTTTGTTTATGCCTCATTATGAAATGAGGCTAATCGAGCGATTAGAACCCCTTTATTTTGAAAAGGCTGGATATACTGCTGTCTGTATGGGTGCGGTGGATCGCTTCGCCTAGAAGAGGAGCCACGCTAAGGGTGCGAATGGGAAGATCACCAGTGTCCAGTTGGACAGTATTTGTAGTAATTAACTCATCAAGAACTCCCTGACGAAGACGTTCTCGACCGATCTCATTAAGAACACCGTGACTCACTATTGCCCTAACTGTGTTGGCTCCACGTTCCTTAAGAAGGGTGGCGGCAGCCACGAGAGTACCGGCCGTTTCAGTCATGTCGTCGATAATAAGGATATCGCGACCTTCCACTTCACCGACTAGGTTCATGGCTTCAACGGTAGTAGCACCTGTTCGACGCTTGGCAACAAAGCCAAGAGGGCAACCAAGCATTTCAGCATAGGCATTAGCCATTTTCATGCCGCCTACATCGGGAGAAAAAACCGTTAGGTTATCAGTATTTTCTTCCTTAAGAGCTTCAAAAAAGACTGGTGATGCATACAAGTGGTCAACGGGAATATCAAAAAAACCTTGGATTTGCTGGGCATGCAAGTCCATGGTAAGGATGCGGTTGGCTCCGGCAGCAACAAGCAGGTTGGCTACCAGTTTAGAGGTAATGGGAACGCGAGGTTGGTCCTTACGATCCTGTCGAGCATAACCAAAGAAAGGGAGCACTGCGGTCACTCTGGAAGCAGAGGCGCGCTTTGCCGCATCTATCATAATCAGCAACTCCATCACATTGTGATTGGCTGGAGAACAGGTGGACTGGACGAGAAAGACATCGGCTCCGCGGATATTTTCGTTAAACCTGACGAAGGATTCGCTATCAGGGAATGCGGTGACCAGTGCATCCCCGAGGGGCACATCCAAATAGTTACATATTTCCTTTGCGAGATCAGGATTTGAAGATCCGGTAAAAATTTTAAGACTAGCCTCTTTCATTTCCATTTCGACCAACTCTCTAAGTGGTCTCGTCGAAGTCGGCAAACCTTTTGAACAAATCGGGTAACTTCCTTTGCAAAACTGCAATGCGCTGAGCCAGAGCATATGGCAATGCGGGATTACCTTTAAGGAAGGCTCCGGCCTCCACATTCTTTGTAATCCCGGCCTGAGCGGCAATTTTTGCACCTTTGCCGACATTGAGGTGGCCTGCAAAACCCGCTTGGCCGCCAACAATGACATCATCCTCGAAGGAAACGCTGCCACTTATACCTACTTGAGCTACGACTAGGCAACGTTTACCAATTGTAACATTATGACCAATTTGCACAAGATTATCGATTTTAGTGCCCTCCCCAATACGAGTTTCGGCAAAACGAGAACGATCGATACAAGTATTAGCTCCGATTTCGACATCGTCCTCGATAACGACTTTCCCAAGATGCGGAATCTTTTCGTGTCGACCTGAGACCTGATCAAACCCGTAACCTTCGGATCCCACGACAACTCCTGCATTCAGGGTAACTCGTTCGCCGAGTTCACAGCGGCTCAGTAATTTTACGCCGTTGAAAAGTCTGCTGTCGGTACCGACTTTTGCAAACGCTCCGACATGAACATGGGATGCAATACGAACGTTTCCACCGATTTCAGCTCCACTTTCGATATGGCAAAAAGGACCAATTGTCACCGAGTCAGCTACTATGGCTCCATTTTCTATACAAGAGGAAGAATGAATTCCTAAAGATGGCGGAGGAAAAAGACGCTCCTCTATGATGCGACAGATGAGACCCAGCGCGTACGAGGGTTCTTCCACTCGAAGATAACACTGACCGTCTTGAGGAACCCCAACGAAATCGTTTGGAAGGAGTACCAATGAGGCGGCAGTGGAGGCAACTTGATCTTTATATTTCGGGTTGCCCAGAAAGGCGATATCCCCTGATTGCGCTTTATCCAGTGCCGCAACGCCACTCAAGGTTTCTATATGCTTGCCGCCATCTAAGTCGCTCTCGGGGAGAACTTTGAGGATTTCGTCGAGAGTTAATTCGATCGACATACGATTCTGCCGGATAACCCCGGGGGGAATGTCGTGTGACTTACTTTTTTGGGGCGGTGGCGTTAAGAACAGCGATCACATCGCTTGTCATATCCAATGTAGGCTTTACGTAAAAAACCCCCAATTGCGTTTCGGATGAATTGATCACAAGATCGAGCTTCTTGACGGAGGAAACCTTGTCAACGGCTTTTCTAATATCGGCAATGTGCTCCACAAGAAGGTTTCTTTGTCTCTGTGAAATCGTTGCCTTTGTGCGCTTGTCGTATTGTATAAGGTCATCCTGCTTCTCCTTGGCCTTTTTTACCTGCTCCTGATACTTGGTTCTGAGGGTAGAGCTATCAATATTAGGATTTTTCAGTTTTTCCTCGGTTTCCTTCAGTTCTTTCACAATGGAACCAAGTTCCTCTCGAAAGATTCCGATTTCTTCGTTGGCAATCTTGCGGGATTTTTCCAGACGCTCTCTGGCGTCTTTTACCTTATGATAGCCATCAAAGACTTTTTGGACATTTACCACTCCGATCGACTGTGCCTGAACCATGGAAGATGCAAGACAGATAACGGTCGCTGAGAATAAGAATTGTGGAAGTAACTTTTTCATCATTTTTAAATGGGGATGGCGAGGCATATTGTCAAAAACGAGTTCCACCGGAGAAGTGGAATTGAGGCGAACCACCTGTATCGGTTGGATCAGTTATGGGGAAACCGAGATCGAGACGTAGTGGCATGCCCATAACCATAATGCGGGCACCAAGTCCCCAGTTGTCATACCAATCCGAGGGATCGAAGTCAAAATCGCCCTTATTCATGTAACCACCATCGTAAAAGAGTGCCAACCGCAAGGGTTGAGCAATCTTAAAGGTGTACTCGGCGCCAAAATAGGCAAAGGAGTTACCGCCTGTAGGTTCTTTCGCTTCACCTGAAACATTATTTTGAGGTCCCGCATCCCTGTAATCCCATCCCCTTAGGTTGTAAGGCCCTCCCAAGAAAAACTTTTCAAAGAATGGTACATCGGCATCGTCTCCATTATACCGACCCAAAGTGCCTGCTCTAGCTACAAAAGAGAGTACCTGCTCCATGGTTTCTGAAGTGTTGAAGAACTGTGCCCCTTGCAGTTCGAGACGTCCATATTCTGCTTCTCCGCCAAAAGGACCGCCCGCAAATTCCTTGCGCAGGGAGAGAATACTCCCCTCAGTAGGGAACAAAATGCTGTCGCGTGTGTCGCGAGTAAGCGTAAGACCAATCTTTGATATGATTAAATCCTCATTTCTTATGAAGGATGGGGCACCTGAAGCTATATCGTCGATAACGACATCCTCGTAACTGTAGAAGAGACGGCCTTCGACCAATTCGAACAAGCGGCGGCGAGCATAGATTTCGAATCCTGCCCGCATCTCGTCGTAGTAGGAACTGTAGTAATCAGACTTTTCCCGAAAAACCTCAAAACCTGCAGCAAGGCGACGGTTCAGAAACCAAGGTTCCTCAAAGGCAAGACGAACCTCACTACTACGAGAACCCAGTTTTAAACGTAACCGAAATTTTTGGCCGTCTCCCTGCAACCTATGGGGACCGCGCCAACGAAAGAGATCAAAATTACCTTGGCGAAATTCGGCGAACATCATTGCTTTTTCCAATGTGCTAAAACCTACCCCAAAGGAGACATGGCCCGTGCGCCCTTCTTTCACATTCACCACGAGATTCCGCCTAGATCGCTGAATTTCAGGATCGTCCGTAGCAATAGGTTCGTCGTCGAGAGTGACTCTTTCGAAAAACCGGGTGTTTCTCAAGCGTGCCTCGCTAGTCTCCATTCGGCGGAGGTCGAATATTTCGCTAGGTGCAAGAGCTAATTCTCGGACAATCGCAATAGTGCGAGTCTTGTCGTTCCCTCGCACCAATATAGAATTTACGGTAAACTTGTTGTTCTCCGTTACGTCAAAAGTAACGTCTATTCGCCCCGTTTGGAGATTAGGTTTGCGAATCGCGAGAACTCGGGCATCGAGATAACCATCTTCTCCATAGCGTTTCCTAATGCGATTACGATCCTCCCCAAGAAGGGAAGGCGAGTAGACGTCGCCTTCATGTAACCGTACTACCTCCAAGATGTCTTCCGAAGAAAGGACGGCATTGCCTGTAACATTTATTTTTCCCGCATACGACCTTTCTCCTTCGACCAAGTTTATGACTAGGTCCAAAGCGGAATTTCCATGCCTTACAATTTCAACACTACTTTCTACAATTACTATATCTAGAAAACCTTCGTCTCGGTAAACCTTGAGTAAAGCTTCAAGATCTTCCTCCAGCACGGAAGGCCTATATTTGGAACGTTTCGACCAAAAACGCCAGAAGCGCCACGGAGCAGTTTCAATTTGCTTGCGAAGAAACCTACTCGAAAGATGCTTATTCCCTTCAAATACGATTTTGCGGATTTTACGACTTTCGTTTTCAACTATACGAAAAACAACTGTGGCCGAACGAGCACCTTCATCACGAAGAATTTCAGACTCTATTCGAGAATTCCAAAAGCCTTTGTCCAAATAGAGTTCGCGAACGGCCCGTTCGTCAGACTTGATCATCGCTTCGTCGAGAAGCTCACCAGCTTCGGATTCAATCGATTTGACGAGCTTTCGACGGGAAAGTTCATCATTCCCCTCAAATCGAATCTCTCCAATGCGAGGTTTTGTAGTAACGCGAAAAGCAAGGACAACGGAAGCGGGATCTGGTTGCACCGTATCCAAGAAAACACGAACGTCGTCCACGGTGCCGGTTGCCATGAGATTGCGGATGGATTTGTCCACGGCACTGGGGTGATACTCCGCCCCAACCTCCACTTGAAGGTTTTCACGTATAAAAGATTCACCAATAGTACGGGGACCTTCAATCGTGATCCGGATTTCCGCAATACGTTTACCCGTAGGGTCAACTTGAGCCGCTAAAAACGCCACCCAGCCCATGAGAATACAACAGGCAAAACCTAAAATACGAATGTTAGTAGACATTGATCTTAATTCATGCGGGAATCGCCGTGCATACTGGTAAAACGAGTAAATTTCTTACGGAATGCTAGTTGCAAAAAGCCAGTGGGTCCATTTCGTTGCTTGGCCAAGATAAGCTTTATGACCTCGAAGTCTTCACCCTCTTCAGCTCCGGCATTGGGCCCATCCATCTCGCGGCCATCCGAGGCTGTTTTGTCCTTGGAAAGGAGCATTACAATATCGGCATCCTGCTCAATGGAACCTGACTCTCGGAGGTCCGAAAGCCTTGGCTCCCGACGATCCTTGTCAGATTCCCTATTAAGCTGACTCAAAACAATCACGGGGACATTCAGTTCCTTGGCCATAGCCTTGAGTCCACGAGAAATGTCGGCGACTCCGGCTTCTCTCGATTGAATACGAGAGTCGGTACCAATCAATTGAAGGTAATCAACCACGATTAGTGAGAGTGGTTGGCGGGAGTGAGTGCGGCGAGCTTTTGCACGCAGTTGATGGATTGTTAAACCTCCTGAATCATCAACCCATATGGGCGCCTGACGAAATGCACGGGCAGTAGCAGCTAGTTTTGTTTGAGCATCGCGGGGCGCAAACCCTCTTTGAAGGTCACTTTGATTAACTTCGGCCCGGCCACAAATCATTCGCATGGCAAGGGAAACAGCACTCATCTCCAAACTAAAGACAAGAACGCTTGGGGGATCATCTTGCACGGCTGGAGACAAAACGATATTCTCCACAATATTCATGGCAAGAGTGGTCTTTCCCACTGATGGTCGAGCTGCCAAGACAATCATTTCGGTTGGGCTTAGACCGTTGGTCAAATTATCGAGATCAGGATAGCCTGTTTTTACTCCTGCTGCATCTTCGCCGCTTAATAAACTTTTAATCTGTTCTTCGGCGCCAGTAACTGGTTCTCGGAATCTCTTTGCTGCATCGGAGGCTCGATCTTGGCTTAACTCAAAAACATCTTTTTCGATTTC
This sequence comes from uncultured Opitutia bacterium, assembly GCA_937893275.1. Lineage (GTDB taxonomy): Bacteria > Verrucomicrobiota > Verrucomicrobiia > Opitutales > Seribacteraceae. The sequence goes on from CALBIN010000027.1 coordinate 28,947, forward strand.
GCCTAGGAATGCGCCAAGATCGCCTTCCTGCTTATTCGCGCGGTCAATGATATCATGAGCTACGCGGATGCACTGTCGAAGAATTTGCTTTTCTCGAACTATCTCCAGCCAAAAAGGAGCGTGGGCAGGTGTCTCTATTCGAGATGTCAGCGCCGCCAATGCGGCATGACCTCCGACTTCATTCAACTGATCAAGTTTTGAGAGCTTTTCTGCGAGAAGAATCTCATCGGCAGGCTCGCCCTCTCTCTGAAGATCAAGCAGGGCTGAATATATAAATTGGTGATTTGGCGAATAAAAATGCTCCGGAAGGAGTCCGGACTCAGCGCACAAGGAAGTAGTTTCTCCAGTCTGGTCGAGAATGCAGGCGGCGAGTAATCCTTGCTCGGCGTCGCCGTTGCTCGGAAGAGAAGGTCCTGCCAAAAAGTTTGTTGCGCCAGCGGATGACTTATCGCCGCCAAATCCCCGAGAACTTCTTTGCTTCCTCTCGCCTTGGGTGCCTATTTCGGCAGATGGCATGAGAATAGTTACTCGTTCGTTAGCAGAGAGCAAAGGCGTGGAAGCATCTCAGTCATCTTCAGTTTCGATGGGGTTTTCCGACACAATTTCAAATTCAACATCGGCCTTGACCTCCGGGTGCAGTTCAAACGTGGCAGTGAGTTTACCCAACTCCTTAACTGGCCGAAAGGGAGCAAGGTGGCGCTTGCCCAAGTGAAAACCCTGCTCTTCAAGCTTGGCAAGCAACTGTGCAGATGTTACCGAACCGAACAATTTTCCACCAGCGCCAGTCTTGACAGCGATCGCGACACGAGTCTCTCGTAATTTGACCGCGATTTCTTCGGCTTGGCTCTGCTCATCGGCTTCCCTGTGGGCACGAGCACGCATAAGCGATTCCATGCGTTTCTTGTTGGAATGATTAAGAGATACCGCTTTCTTGCGGGGAAGCAACCAGTTGCGGGCGTAACCCGCCTTTACTTTAACGATGTCTCCCTCTGCTCCGAGGTTTTCAACTTTGTCGATTAAAAGTAATTCTGTTGTGGCCATAATAGTAAGGTTAAAGAAATTAAATATTAGATGTTTATTGAATCAGTATCAGAAAGGAACATCTTCGTTCAAGTCGGGATCGACAGCAGGTGGAGGAGACGAACTATCCGTATCCGAGGTGGCATTTGCGTTATCAGGGGCGACCGGAGTGGACTGAGGGGCACCAGTGCCTGATTCACGAGATTGACCTTCGTAACTATCTTGCTTTGCTCCCATAAATTCCCAGTTTTCCAGATCTACGAGCAACTTGCTGCGCTTCTCTCCTGTTTGCGATTCCCACTGGTCCAGCTTGAGGCGGCCTTCAACGAAAATTGGCTTACCCTTTGAGAAAAATCTGGCTAGTGCCTCACCTCGTGGCCCAAAAGATTCCACATCGACAAACGTTACCTCTTCACGTTTGTTCCCCTCCGAATCCTTGAAGTTTCGGTTAATAGCCAAACCAAATTTACAGACGGATCGACCGCTCGGGAGCATTCTCACCTCCGGATCGCGAGTCAGGTTGCCAATGAGAAGCACTTTATTGAGGGAGGCCATAGTACTAGATGGTTGGGGAGTCTAATGCAAAAATGAAATCAAATGCGTTCGACAACTATGCGATCGACATTTTTTTCCAAGGAAAGTTTTTCGAGCAAGCGAGAAGGAAGTTCGGGCTCAGCTTCTATATCAAATTGAAAGTATACCCCATTGGCGAGATTGCTACTCGACTTGCGAGCAAAGTCCTGAGCCCCGAGATTTTCAACCTTTTTTACTTCTCCCTCAACTGAACGAATAACATCGCTCATCTGAGAGATAAATTCATCGGAACCACCTTCGTTGCCCCGAGGATCAAGAACTATCGTCGCTTTATAATTTCGTTTGCTCATCTAATTTAATTCGTTCTTTTGATGTTTGATTTACAGAATTCATGGCATGTGCGCAACCCTTGTCAAGAATCTCGCGCAATGTGCATAAAAAAAAGTCCGTTTTTTCCTCTAAGAGTCGAGCTTCCTGGATCGTCAATCGGCTTAACACGTGATCGGCTAAATCCATGCGGGAATCTTTCTTTACGCCCACCCCGAGTCGAAAACGAATAAAGTCCGAGCCGATGGCACGTATGATGCCCTTTACCCCATTGTGTCCACCGTGACCACGATTGCGTGACAACCTTATTTGACCTGTAGCAAAGGCAGTGTCGTCGTGAATCACGATAGTTTCCGAGTGAATGCATTTGTGATAATCGAGAAGGGGTTTCAAATACTCGCCGCTGCAATTCATGAAATTGTCCGGCTTGACGAGGATTAATGATTTCCCGGAACTCGTCGATGCGATGGCCACTTTGGAATGGAAACGCAGTTTGCCTTTCCACGCGACTTCCAGGTTGCTGGCAAACTCGTCCAACAACCAATATCCCGCATTGTGGCGAGTTCCGGAATATTCCGAACCAGGATTTCCAAGACCAACGATTGCTATCGGAGACACGGGTCATACTGAATGAAGTAAAGGCACAAGCCCGAGATCGAGAGGGGAGGTTTCAGCCTTTGGAATCATCGGTTTTCTTCGCTTCGCCTTCTTCGGAAGAAGCATCGCCTTCCTCGCCTTCGACAATGTCGGTTTCATCATCGAGCCCCCCCTCGTCATCGTCAGCAGAAGCACGACCACTGGCACTTCCCACGCATGCGACTAGAACTTGTAAGGGATCGCCAGGAAAAGAAACGCCATCGATTTCAGGAAGATCCTTAACTTGTAAATTGTCTCCTAAATCCAAATTGGTCACGTCGATCTCGATCGAGGCAGGCAAAGCACTTGGTCGGCAACGCACCTCGACCTCGGGCGTGTTAACTTCAAGAATACCACCGGCCATCTTTACGCCCACAGCTTCTCCCACAATTTCCAGCGGGACCTTTGTCTGGAGTTCCTGTCCACGAGTCACTTGAACAAAATCAATATGTAATATGGCATCCGTCAGAGGATGTCGTTGCATTTCCTTAATTAAAGCCAATTCATCTTCACCATCGCCAGACTTAAGACGAAAAAGAGACGCGGTTCCCCCAGAACTTCTCATCAACTGGCGAAACTCACGCTCTTCAAGAGAGTAAGGCTTATTCAAGTCCTTACCATAATAAATAATAGGGATTCGCCCGGTCGCACGCAATTTCTTGCAAGCATACCTACCGCTATCCGAGCGCAAGGCTACATTGAGAGTTAGATCGTTTAATTCAGACATCTTTAAGAGGCTCCTTTTTGGGGAAAAGATACAAAAAATAGCCAGTTTGCAAGAGAAGTGCAAGTAAACTTCGCAAAACTAAGTTATTGAGAAATTATTTCTACATCTCGACTTAAAGCAAAGTGATTAAAGTTCAAATCACGAAGATCATCTAAACGGTATTCGCAAAAGGGAATGCTATTTGGGAGGCGTAGTAGAAGAGAGATAGGCGAAAAAGTGACGAAATTCCTCGGCGGTGAGAGATTCGAGCAGACCGGAGGGCATCAGGGATCGTCCGGCAGGAGTGAGGTCGGCGATTTGGTTGCGGGGAACCACGTGATCTTGCCCATCGAGACCGCGAAGAATAAGTACCTTTGGGTTTTCCTCAACCTTGAAGCCACTCAGTATCCGACCATCCTTGGTGCTAAGAATGTTGTATTCGTAGCCTTCGCGAATCTCGGCGCCTGGACGAACAATGGCGAGGAGCATGGCGTTTAAGTCGGACCTATCGTAGGATGTAAGGTCGGGACCGATTGATCCCCCTTTGCCAAACAAGACATGGCAAGCTGCACAGCCTGTCTGGCCAAAGAAAAGGCTTTCTCCGATTTTAGGATTTCCGCCGCCCGAAGAAGCAAGCGTACGGTATCGAGCCATTTTTCGATCGAGCTCGATTTCCGTTTGCAATTCTATGGAACTGAATTCAGCAGTGAGCAGTTTTTGCAGCTGAGGCAAATCGTGCAGCCGTAGTTTGGCGAGGATTTCGCGATTGAGGGTTTCGCGAGAGATCCTTTCGGAAACACATGCCTCGACCAACTCCAAAGCCCAACCTGCACGGCTCGCCAGCAAATGTAAGGCCGCGACACGAAGTTCTTCGGGCAAATTTGGGAAAGCAATGGTTATGGTTTTTCCAATTTCGGGTAGGTCGAACTTCTGTAAACTCAGCAAGGCTTCGCGACGGAGTGACATTTTCTTTCCTGCCGAAACAAGACCTAGTAGGACGGGAACTGCTCGAACCTCTTTCACATCACCCAAGATTCTAGTAAATTGGATGCGAAGGGCGAGGGGGGCTTTGCTGTCCTTCAGCCGGCCGATAGCCTTGATTGTTGACTCCTTGTCTCCTCGGCGGAGAACGATCGAGAGGTTTTCTTGACCGCGGGCCATGGACAATGCACGGGAAAGGCTCTCGGGCAAAGGTGGCAAGGTCCGGCCCTCGAAGGCTTTTTCAAATCCTTCCAAAAGTAGGGCGGTATTTGCGGCATCGGGTGCCAGTGCCAGCAAGTGGGCACAAGCTTCCAATTCAGCTTGCCCGCCGGACAGGGCCCATCGCCGCATGAGGTTTTGCTGAGGAAGCGCACCGTCTGCCCGTAGGTGACTGTTCCAGTTTGCAGGGTCTTTGAAATGCACTAGAGTCGAGTCGATTTCTGAGGCATGAGTTTCGAATCCCCACCAGACAAGGAGTGGAAGGTGGGGATCTCCCGCGTCTTCCTTGAATTGAGCAAGACGCGTAAGGAGAGGCAGGGCTTCTCGGGCAGGAAGCCGGCGGGCGCTCGCGGCTAGCTGCGAACGGACTTCAGCATTGGATTCGTGTGCCGCCATTTCAGCCAATCTTTTGGCAACCTCTTGAGACACCTCTCTCTGGTCGCCCAGTAAGCGTACCGTCCATCGACGGATGTGAGGATTTTTATGGCCGAGAGCCTCTAAGGCAACCTCCTTGCCGAATCCACCACACAAGTTTAATGCCCATAAAGCCTGCAGGGCGGGTTGCCCGGATTCCTCTTGAAGAATTGCACGGAGTTTTGGGATGTACGCCGAATCCGGATGGTCTCCCAATAACCGCAGTGCGGTTTCGCGATGCCAACGATTCTGGTGCCGAAGAGCAGTCTGCAACAGGTTGGTGGTAGAGAAAGGGTCACCAAACCGAACATGCTTAGCTCCCTTGGCTTTGAGACGATAGATTCGACCGAGATCGGGATCGGTAAGACCCTTGGAGTAGGCGATATAATGAGCGACCTGTCTGGCATGGAAGTCGGCCACGTATAAGTTGCCATCGGGACCAGTCTGGATGTCCACGGGCGAGAACCAACGATCATCAGGATCTTCTCCAATGGTGATGGGCTTGTCCATGTCTTCCGTGCGAAAGGTGGATCCATGTGATCTGAGATCGCTGGCCACAAGGTAACGGAGGGTGGGTGCGACTCCAAATAGTTTTCCGTGATAGCGTTTCGGCAGGGCCTTCCCTTCATAAATCTCAAAGGTGTGGGTGAATCGCTTCACCTTCGGATGAGCCATAGATGGGAAGTGGCCAAAAGCGTAAGGATTGGACAAGTTGCCATGCTTGCCGAAGGTTTTGCGGTAGTAGCCTCCTTGCACATAATGGAACCCGCGCGTATCACCGCCATTGTGACCGGAATAGACTCGTCCCTTCGAATCGATCTCTACCCCAAAGGCATTACCGCCGCCCTCCGCGAAGACCTCGAAGCGATGAGTCTCGGGCTGATAGCGCCAAGCAAATTGGCCCATGCGATGAATCGGCTTGAATCCAGGAATCGGCTTGTTGTTCAGACCATGCAGAACAACATTAGCTGTTACGGTGCTCCCGTGGGTGGCGTAAATCCAACCATCCGGCCCCCAACGCAGGTTGTTGGCAATAGAATGGGAATCCTCCAAGCCGAAACCTGAGAGGAGGATGCGCGGGGTGGGGGAGTCGGGACGATCGTCTCCATCCTTGTCGGCATAAAACAGCAGATATGGAGGATTGAGCACGAAGACTCCGTCACGACCCTTCAAGGCAGCAGTTGCAAGATTGAGTCCATCAAGGAAAACCTTGTGGGAATCAAAAGTACCGTCACCATCGGTATCCTCGTGGATGGATATCCGATCTTTCCCTCGAAAAGGAGAGTTGGAAGCGTGGGGCGGAGGTGGAGGGTAGGGCGGGTCGTAGACGTTTCGAAAGACCTTGTCGTGAGAGATCATCCTCAATCCTGCAGGCCAAGGATACTGCCTGTACTCAACAACCCACATACGACCTCGTTCGTCAAAGTTGACGTAAAGCGGGTTGGCTACATCCGGTTCACGCAGCACGAGTTCGACTTCCAAATCGTCCGGCGTTATCAGTTCAGGAAGTCGAGCTTCTTTAACGGAAGCAGGCTTTATAAGCTTCTCAGGCAATTTACGATTCAAAGACCAATGAATCGCATTAACCAACAACTGGCGAAAAGCAGGTATTTTAAAGTCCCGTGAGTGTCCGAGGGACGTGTTGAAAACCCGATTCCCCCACAACGGTTCGTTGGTCCATGCCACGGGTTCGGATGCCTCGACCCCTTCGGCTCTGCCTGAGGCCAGAACCTGAGTCGTTGGAGCTAGCGGTGAGACTTTGTAGAGCGACCCGCCAGATGTTACTTCAGTGGCCGATTGTAAGCCATCGAGAATAGGATGCCCTTTTGCGGTAGGCTCGATCCTAAACCATGTCTTTTTGTTGGAACCATGATGGTTGGAATAGTTGCCTCCGAGCACCTCTCCATCCCAACCTTCCCAGAGCGCATGCCCCGCCGGAGGAGCCTTTCCCCTCAAATGGAATGCATGACTCGACGTACGAATCGCAACAACAGGCTTGCCGGCTTTGACCCACGAGCGAATCGAATTCATCTGAGAAATCTTCGGTGCACGCCTGCGAACGCTCACGAACAGCAAATCAGCCGCATCCAAAACCCGCTCCATTCCCTTTAAATCGTTCCGTCCATCTCCATCGTCTGGAGAAATAATATAAGTTGCCCGAAACCCTAATGGCCTCAATTCCGATTCGTAGAACGCCGGGACTGTCTTGAGGGTATCATATTCACGTTCAGCTAAAACAAACGCGATCGTCGCATCTTCACCAAAGGCACAGCAGAGTGAAAACAACGAGAGGACAAGCAGCTGAAAAAATCTCATGCCGTCATCGCAATTATAGCCGAGGCTTCAGTCAAACCAAAGTTCGCACCTCAATGCATCGGCAACAAGAAGGCAATTTCAAGTAACAGGCAAAAGTTCCTGAATCGGAGAACCGTTCGGCAGGATAGGCATGGGGCGACCGCCATGGTCGGGAAACGCGAGGTTGTAATCTATGCCCAAATGCTGATAGACGCTGGCCCAGAGATCGTTGGGAGACAAGGGCCGCTCGACAGGTTCCTCGCCCTTCGAATCGGTTGCCCCAATCACTTGACCCGTGCGCATACCACCCCCGGAAACGAGCATGCTCATTGCCCGCGGCCAATGGTCGCGTCCAGGTTGATCCACCTTTGTCTTAGATCCCTTGCCTATCGAAATGCGGGGAGTACGGCCGAACTCGCCGGTAACGACAAGCATGACCTTCCTGTCTAAACCTCTTTCATAAAGGTCCTCCACCATCGCGGTTATAACCTTGTCGTAGATCGGCAGGCGCACCTTTGAGTCCTTGAAGATGTGGGCGTTCACGGCATGACTGTCCCAATTGTAGGCGCCTTCATCGATCCAAGGCACACCAGTGCCACCGTAAGGATTTTCCATCACTACCGTCACCCAGTTTGCACCCGCTTCCACCAACCGACGAGCCAGCAACGCTCGAGTACCCCAGTTATGATTACTGAATCGATCTCGAGTTCGCTGAGATTCCTTACTCAAATCAAAGGCATCGCGCACATTTCCAGAAGTCATCATACTTAGCGCACGCTGGTTAAAAAGGTCCATCGAGTTAAAAACGCCGCTGTTGTCGACGTCCCGACGCATCTGGTCGAAATCATGAAGAAGTGAGGTTCGATCGGTAAGTCGGTCAGCCAGACTTTTATCGATATCGATGTTTTCGACCTTGAAGTCCTTTTCACTGGGATCGGCCGAAATGGCGAAAGGATGAGTCTCCGAACCCAAATAGGCAGACCCAAAGCTAAAAGTATTGATCCCGTTGACCCTACCATTGCCGAGAGCCATATATCCGGGCATCCCTCTGGTATCCCGCTTCCCCTCGAGGGCCTTGTAGGCCATAGAACCCACGCAAGGAAAGTCATTTATGAAACCAGTCGGCTCCTTGGGGTCACGACCAGTCAGAAAACGTTTATGACCGCCGCCATGATCAGAAAAGGTATGGTGGACAGAGCGAATCAGATTGTACTTGTCCGCACATTTGGCATGCATGGGCAGAAGTTCGCAAACCTCGACGCCCGGCACATTCGTACGAATGGGATTGAACTCACCTCGATGCGTATCAGGAGCATCGGGTTTCATATCGTAGGTCTCCATGTGAGGCGCACCGCCGGGGAGCCAAACAAAGATTACTGATGTGTCCTGCTGAGTTTTACCAGCAGAAGCAGACAGGTCGCGAGCCTTTAGGAGACTGCTTATACCCAAACCTCCCGCGGTAGCCCCACCGATTTGAAGAAAACTGCGCCGCGGCATAGGGCCGGGACACAAACCATTTAATTCTCCATGCTTCATCAAACAATATATTTCAGAAAAACACCTACTTCGTCAAGAATCCAAGCCTTTACATGAAGCACATTTTCAGGAAAGCTTTTGACGAAATTTATCAATTACGAACGCTCTTTCCAGTCATAGGCTACTCGAGAATTTCTCCAGAAAAACTTTTCCGACTGCTCGGAGGGCATTTCGGCAAGATATTCCTTCAAAATATCGATTGCCGTAGAGTATGGAGCTGTATGATCGCTCACAGGCCAATTGCTCCCGTAAAGGAGGCGATTCTCCCCAAAAGTCTTCCAGAGATGATCCAATCGTGATCGATAAGTGGCCGCGTGTTGAAATTCCGGAGCAAGTTTTCTTACGATGTTTGAAACCTTTGCAAAGACATTTGGTCTTGTCGCCAGATTTTTCATAGCCCGTTCGGCAGCATCCCGCACGAATGAATCCGTTGAGGCGTCAAAGGGGAAATGGTTGATGATAATCCGCAAAGTAGGGACGATTTCCGCCAACTTCACGATACTGGGCAGCATGGCGGGTCCACCCAAGACATCCACGCTAAGCTCTTGTGCCGCGATATGCCGTAAATCCTCGACATAAGAAGCACCCGAAAGGTCGACCAACTCCTTTTCGCGAATACGGATTCCTCGGAAAAGAGGGTCTTTCGCGAATAGTTCTAGATGCCCCCGGAATTCGAGGTCGCCTACCGGCAAATTTCCCACAACGCCAAGGATAGATGGACTTTCATTCGCAAGATCGAGAAGCCATTGATTATCCTCTATTCGAGGTGAAGCTTCAACCAAGATTGATTCTCGTATGCCATGAGATTCAGCAGTCTTTAAGAAATCCTTCGGCAGAACAGTACGATGAAGGAGTTTGTCCTTCTCCTCCGGCCAAACCACACCGCCTTCGCGACCAGGATCGTAAAAATGAACGTGAGCGTCGACCGCGCGTGAAACTCGTGCCTTCGAGTTTCCAGCCTTTTGCGGTTGGGTTTCAGGCCACTGCCGCACGCACCCCGGCATAAGAGAACCGATACCCAAACCACTTGCGGCAAGAAAGGTCCGACGATCAACTGCTAATTGGCGACTAGTTGGCATGTAATAGAGAACATCTTGAACACTTGCTTAAACAATATGGCTAATTATTGACCTTGATCGCAATTTCATGCAACTGCAGAGGATGACTCATTATCAATAGGCCTGACGACCATTTGAGAAGAAATTGAGTCGCAGCACGGCATTGACACCAATAGAGTTATCGGCATATTATTATTGTTTGATGCCCGGTAGCTCAGTGGCAGAGCAGGTGACTGTTAATCACTTGGTCGCTGGTTCGAATCCAGCCCGGGCAGCCACCTCTTTTTGCTAAGGCTGGCTACGATTCTCGTACATCCAATTCAGGCCAACGGTCTAATTTTCGGTGAAGCGTTCGACGGCTTACTCCCATTAGCTCAGCGGCCTTCGTACGATTCCCGCCCGCCCGAACCAAAGCGTTGCGAAGGAGACGTTTTTCATTTTCCTCCACCGAAAGATTTTCTCCTGGCGGGCGTTCATCTGCAAGAAGGTCGGTAGGTGCGGAGAAACGAGGATCCAGATCATACTCGGTAATTTCACTTCCTCTCTTCAGCACGACCATATTCTCACAAAAGTTTCGCAACTCCCTGACATTGCCCGGCCACGAATAGGAACGAAGGATGGATAGTGCCTGATCACTGGGAATAGGGGTAGTCAAACCGTTTTCCTCGGCAAACTCTTCCAAAAAATGGTTAAGGAGGATTGGCACGTCGTCTGCACGTTCTCGAAGCGAGGGAAGTTGGATTCGAATAACGTTTAGCCGGTAAAACAAATCGTCCCGGAACTCGCCTTTTTTGACCATCTTTTCGAGATTCCGATTCGTGGCGCAAACAAGTCGCGCATTCACAGCAATCGGCTTCATACTGCCAAGCCGCTCAATTGTTTTGGATTCTAGAAAGCGAAGTAGCTTCACTTGAGTGGAAGGATCGATTTCTCCAATTTCATCTAAAAAGAGAGTTCCCTTGTCCGCCGCCTCAAAACGACCGATACGCCGGTCGGTAGCTCCTGTGAAAGCACCTTTCTCATGTCCGAACAATTCACTTTCCAAAAGGTTCGCAGGAAGAGCAGCGCAGTGGACTGGAACAAATGGGCCCCGAGCGCAGTCGCTGTTTTGATGAATGGCTTGAGCAATCAGTTCTTTGCCCGTACCGGTTTCACCTTGAAGCAAAACGGAAGCTTTGGAAGGGGCGACCAGCCTCACCTTCTCCAACACCTCCTCAAGAGCCGAAGACTCACCCAAGATGCCATCAAAACTGTATTTCTTATCTAGGCGACGATGAAGATCTGCATTTTCCTCTTTTAAATTCCGAGAATCAAGACCACGGCGAATAAGGATTTCCAATTTCTCCAAGTTCAAAGGTTTGGAGAGAAAATCAAAAGCTCCTCGCTTCATGGCTTCCACGGCAACGTCTACGTCTCCATAGGCCGTCATCATTATACACACAGGCCTGTTCGGCAGCCGAATGGCATGATCGATAACGCTCATTCCGGAAGATCCGGACATGCGAAGATCGGTCAAAACGATATCGAATTTCTCGGCAGCCAGTAGGTTGAACGCTTCCTCGGGATCCGAAGCCAAGTACACGTCGAATTTATCTTCAAGAGCTAACTCCAGACCTTCGCGGGTGTGTTGCTCGTCGTCAACGATGAGGATTGTTGCAGGCATTTCTAAATAATTTAGGCAGAATTATATAAGTATATTTCACTGCTCCTCAAGCAGCTTCATCCGTCGATCTTTTCTTGGAAAACGGAGGGTCACAATAGTGCCCGCACCTGGTTTGCTGTCGATGCCTACGTCACCACCATGATCTCGCATAATACGATAGACAATCATCATCCCTATGCCGTGACCGTTTTTTTTCGTGGTGTAATAGGGCTCGAACACCTTGGGAATGTCTTCCTTCGCAATGCCGACCCCCGAGTCGACAAACTGTACATAGACGTTTTCATCGTCTCCGCGAGTAACGATGCTTAACTTTGGCTGCTTCCCCATAGCGTCGATCGCGTTGCCAATCACATTGAAAAAAACCTGTTTCAATTGGTCCGGATCTGCAAAAACGAAAGGTGTTTTCGCGCACTCCTCCACTTGAATGCTTACCTTGCGGGCTTTAAATTCCTCTTCTCGGCCTCGCAAAGATTCTTCTAGCAACTCAAGTAGGTTGGTTTCACGAAAATCAGGTTCGGAAGGGCGAATCGCCTCAAGAAAATGGGCAATGATACCATCCAGACGCTCCACCTCTTTCACGCAGGCGCCGAGGGATTTTTCCAGTTTTTCGTTTTCGGCTACTTCATCAAGACGGCGCATCATTAGCTGCAGATGAATATTAATGGAGTTGAGAGGGTTTCCGAGTTCGTGTGCAACTCCGGCCGCCAAGTTCATTACGCTCGCTATCTTTTCACTCTCGATCAACTCCTCGGTGGACACCTTGTCCTCCGTAACATCAGACAACACTACTGCAAGACTGCGAGAATGTTTGGTTGCTTCAAGATTGTCCTCGCTTTCGATGGGGACGGCATAGAGCCGAACATAGCGATATTCGGGATAAGAAATACTTAACTCCCGGGTAATTACCTCCGCTTCAGGAAACCCGGTCTTACGATCAAGCCCCAATGCTCGTGCAATCTCTGGAGCGGCTCGAGCCACCTTGACTTTGCCGACTGCACTTTCCTTCAATCCAATTAGACGTCGACCTTGCAGGTTCGCGTACTGAATAGAGCCCGCGCCATCGAGAACCAGAATACCATCACGTATAACATCGAAGATGGTTTCCAATAACCGCCGCTCCTTGGCCAGCTTTTGCACTAATATGCCAAGATTTACCTCGTCCAGGTCTTCAATGCGCCCAAGGACGCGATCAAGTGGACTTCGGCGAGGTTTCACGAATCTATCCTTTCCAAAAGGATACGGGCTACCTCAAGCTTCGGGGATAGATCGATAGGGACGATCTCCCCATTTCTCCCAAGCAAAGTGACCTCGTTAAAATCGGATGCAAATCCACACTCAGGCAATGACACGTCGTTCACTACGATCCAATCAAGATTCTTTTCACGAAGCTTTCGCTCTCCATTACTCAAGCAATCGTTTGTCTCAGCGGCAAAGCCGACGAGGTTTTGACCTGAAGCTTTGCGGCGACCAAGTTCCGTCAAAATGTCGGGAGTCTGCTCCAGTTCCAAAATCGTGCTCATTTCACCTTTCTTGAGTTTACTTTTAGCAACGAGAGCCGGTTTGTGGTCGCAGACGGCGGCTGCCATTATCATGAAGTCGCATGATGCAAAAATGTCAAGGCAAGCGGCAAGCATCTCATCAGCGGTTTCTACAAACGTCTGTCTCACGCCGGACTTTACCTCAAGAGTGACTGGTCCGCTAATCAAATCTACTTCCCAGCCACGTTCACGAGCTGCATCGGCTACGGCAAAACCCATCTTGCCCGTGGACGGGTTCGAGAGGAAACGGACGGGATCCAACCATTCTCTAGTGGGTCCCGCCGTAACCAGACAACGAATTGAGCTTGCTTTTGTCACATTGAAAGAAAGGCTCGCGATGATATCGAATCTTTCAGGCAAATACAATATTTCATAAAAACCAACATCAGATGCAAAAACCAAAACGGGAAAATATTTGGCTGAATTTTGGATTCAATCTAATTCTGCCTATCTTAATCCTCCGAAAAGGAGACGATTGGCTAGGAGAGCCGCTTACGGGGTTGCTTGACGCACCCAGCGATGGGCCACTGGTGGGTTCCGTCATTCTAGTCTTGGCAGTCTTATTCCCCATAGGATATGGCACATGGGATCTGCTCCGTCGCAAGCGCTGGAACATCATTTCCATTTTGGGTGCCGTGAGTGCATTCCTTACCGGCGGCATAGGACTCGTTCCAGGTGCCACAGTAGCGATGTTCGCGATAAAAGAAGCAGCCCTTCCGACCATTTTTGCCATATTGACCGTGGCCACGCTCAACACGAAAAAGCCTCTCGTAAAGTTGTTTTTATACAATCCCGACGTGATTAACGTGGATCGGGTGGAAACCGCCTTGGAACAACGCTCCGCAAAAGCCAAGTTCGACAGGCTGTTGGCCCAGTGCACTTGGTATATTGCATCAACCTTCATTCTAAGCGCCATTCTCAACTATGCTCTTGCGAGAATCATCGTTAAGACGGAACCACATATAAACAAGGCCGCCTTCAACGATGAGGTTGGCTCAATGATGACATGGAGTTTCCCGATTATCAGCATACCTTGCATGATCGTTACCGCTTTTGCCTTTTGGAAATTGATAAAAGGCATCAAGTCCCACGCAGGACTAGCCATTGAGGAAGTTCTCGTCGGTGTTGAACAGGTATCTGAAAATAAATAAATGCAGGGCTTTAGCGCTCTTCCAATGGAAGGTAAACTCGCTCAGTGGCACCTTGGTAAATTTGGCGAGGGCGATGGATTTTGCCACCACTCTCGGCAATTTCCTTCCAATGGGCAAGCCATCCGGGAGCCCGACCGATAGCGAATAGGACCGTAAACATATCCGTGGGAAATCCTAAAGCTTGGAGGATGATGCCGCTGTAAAAATCGACGTTTGGATAAAGCTTTCGCTTAATGAAGTACTCGTCCTGCAATGCCACCTCTTCAAGGTGGCGGGCGATATCCAAAATTGGGGAAGAAACACCTAAAGCCTCAAGTGCGCTGTCGCAGGCGCCTTTCAGGATTTTTGCGCGAGGATCGTAATTTCGGTAGACTCGATGCCCAAAACCCATAAGGCGAGTTTTGCCTTCCTTGGCCGCAAGAATGAAACGTGAACCATCATCGCCAGACTCATGAATCTCGTCGAGCATTTTGATGACAGCCATGTTGGCTCCTCCATGAAGAGGACCCCAAAGAGCACATACCGCACCGGCAAGAGAAGCGAAGGGGTTCGCCCCGCCTGACGCAATCATTCGGCCGGTGGAAGTGGAACAATTTTGCTCATGATCGGCATGCAGAAGAAAAATGAGATCCAAGGCTTTACTTACTGCGGGAGGGACAGCTTCACCGTTGTCGGTCTTGGAAAACATCATGGAGAGAAAATTCTCGCAGTAAGTCTTTTCTGGATTACTTTTGACAGGCGCAAGCCCCATGCGGAATCGGTGGTGCCGAGCCGCAATCTTCCGAATCGCCGAAATAATGATTGCGGCAGATTCGTCGAAGACTGCCAAGTCTTTGACTCGGTCGTTAGAAATCTTGTCGGGATGGCAGGTGCCGAGCGCATGAATACCGGCCGAAAGAACCGCCATAGGGTGAGCGTCCTGAGGAAAGGCCTCTATGACGCTAGCTACCGACTCGGGAAGAACGCCGGCGGCAGAAACACGGTGGCGAAAAGCCTGCAATTGGTCGTGGCTTGGAAGCTCCCCATAGATAACGAGATAGGCGGATTCGAGAAAAGTTGATTTTTCGGCTAATTCTTCGATGGGATAACCTCTGTACCGAAGAATTCCCTTGTCGCCGTCTATAAACGTAACCTTGCTTTCGCAAGAACCGGTATTGCCGTAACCATCGTCAAAGGTAATGAGGCCACTCTGCTTGCGAAAAGACCGGACATCTATGCCGCTCTCGTCCTCCGTTCCAGTAATAATTGATAGGTCGTAATTATCGTTGCCGATACGAATAGTGGCCGAATCTTCCATGAGGCAAAATAAAGGATAAGCGGAAAACAAAAAGCAGAACCACAGGGTAGCCTGCCGCGAGATTAGGTATGGTTTACATTATCAAGAAAATTTCGGTAGATTTGCAATCCTTTTGCCTGACTTTTTTCGGGATGGAACTGGGTAGCATGACAATTTCCTGAAGTAATACCGCTGACGAACTCTCCGCCATAATCGGTTCGTGAGAAAACTATATCATCGTTCTCGGATTCCACTCGGTAACTGTGAACGAAGTAAAACTGGTCTCCATCGGCCAATCCCGTCCGTAACCACTTGGGAGTAGTTTCCGAAAACACTAGGCTATTCCAGCCCATGTGAGGCACCTTGAATTCTGCAGGCAGACAAAATCTAGACACCTTTCCCGGAAAGATGGAAAGGCCCGGAGCATTACCCTCTTCCGACCATTCAAAAAGTACTTGTAGGCCTAGGCAAATACCGAAAAAGGGCCTATCCGCCGCAATCCATTCCTTCAAGAGGACATCGAATCCACTGCTCTTTAAAGCACCCATGCAATCAGGGAAACAACCTTGTCCGGGAAATACTAGAGCTGATGCAGTTTCTGCAACCGAAGGATTGGTTGCCAAAATCACTTCGGAACCCAAGTTCTCGAAAGCCTTCACGACACTTCGAATGTTGCCTGTGCCGTAATCGATTACGGCCAACTTCTGCCCCATCATCACATGCTATGGCAAGTCGCAATAAAACTTCACTCGGAAAGCGTACCCTTGGTTGAAAGTATCGCTCCCCCGAGACGAGGTTCATGACGTGTGGCCGTGTCTAGAGCACGGGCAAATCCCTTAAAAACCGCTTCCACCACATGGTGCGGTTCTTCACCGTATTCGAGGCGAACATGAAGGTTGGCTCCGGCTTCATTGGCAAAAGCCTGAAAAAATTCCTTGAATAAATTCACATTGAAGTCGCGAACAAAAGTTACGGGGGGCTCGGCATTATAAACTAGGTATGGCCGGTTGCTCAGATCCAAGGAGACAGTTACGAGGGTTTCGTCCATGGGTAAGACAAAGAAGCCGTAGCGAGTAATGCCGGCACGGTTGCCCAATGCCTTACGCACTGCCTGACCGAGGACCAAGCCCGTATCCTCCACTAGATGATGGTAGTCCACTTCTACGTCGCCGCGGGCATCCACCGAGAGATCGAAGAAACCATGACGGGCAAAAAGCTCAAGCATATGGTCAAAGAAAGGAGCACCTGTATTGATTTCCCCTTTGCCCTCTCCGTCGAGATTCAAAGAGAGATTGACGGAGGTTTCATTAGTCTCCCGCGAAACTTCGCCTATTCGTGTGTTTTCCATTTACTTAGAGCCTCCTTCAAAATGATCATTTCATCATCCCTTCCAATACTGATGCGTAAGAACGAAGAAGTCAAAGAATGATTGGGAAAGTGGCGAACAAGGATACCATTTTGCATGAGATGGCAGAAAAGGTTCTCCGCTACTTCGAGACCGACCTCGCCGCTCATCATCCTTGGTTCAGTAAAAAGAAAGTTGGTGGCGCTCTCGTAGGTTTTCCAGTTACGGGAGCGAAAATCATCAAGCGTATTTTTGCGAGTAGATTTGATTTTTTCTGTTGTATCTCGGAAGTAAGATTGATCTCGAATTGAAGCAATTGCCGCAGCTTGTGCAAGCCTATCGACATTGTAGACTTCGCGAGCCTTGTTAAGAACCTCGATAAGCCCGGAATCCCCGAGAGCATACCCGACTCGTAGCCCGGCTAACCCGTAAGACTTCGAGAGAGTTCGCGTGATGATCAGACGAGGACAGTCGGCAAGCAAGCCTACGGCATTGTGTGGCGCAAAGTCGGCATAGGCTTCGTCGGCAACGAGAATCCCAGGAAAACCATCATGAAAAGCACTTAGAAAATCGTTGGCAAAAGCCGTCCCCGAAGGTGCGTTGGGGGTTGTGAGAAAAAATAAATTGGCTTCGCAAGCAAGGAGGTCGGACAAATCCAGCCCAAACTCATCCCCAAAAGGAACTTCAACAAGTGGAGCGTGTTGAAGTGAAGCGAGAACTGAATACAGAGAATAGCTGGGAGAAGTCATGCCCACGGGATGATCGTGATCCGCAAAACAACGGGCGCAAAGGTTCAAGATATCATCGGATCCATTTCCCACTAATACTTGATTCGGTTCCAGATCATACAGATCAGCGATTGATTCTCGGAGTGGCAAAGAAGTTGGGTTCGGATATAAACGAAGTTTGGAAATTTCGTCATTTATCGCGGCAACAACATACGGTGAGGGCGGGTAGGGGTTTTCGTTGGTGTTGAGCTTGATTACTTCTTGCCTTCCCAAAGGTTGCTCGCCGGGGACATAACCGGAATGCACCTGTATATGGGGCAGGACGCGCGAAACCGGAGAGGACACTTTACTGAAAGTTTTCGAAGCGGATCGACAGAGAGCGACCGTGAGCATCCAACTCTTCCATGGCGGAAAAACGAGTGATCACTTCATCGGCCTTACAAAGAGCCTCAAGGTCGTAGCGTACGATGCTGGAGCGACGAAAGAAATCGCTAAGACGCAAACCTGCAGAGAAACGAGAGGTTCGACCGGTAGGCAAAACATGACTAGGCCCTGCCGCAAAATCACCTAACACCGTTGGAGTGTAATGCCCTTGCAGAATAGAACCTGCAGTAGTAATTGAGGAAGTAAAGCGTTCAACCTTTGAATCGTCTATCTGTAGTTCCAAATGTTCCGGAGCTACGAAGTTAGCTACTTCAAAAGCTCGTTTTTCGGAGCTAACCCGAATAGCCAATAACCCAGTTTTGAGAACGCTACGAATCGCATCTCGGCGAGAAAGGGTTTCCAATTGTTTTTCTGTCTCGGCAAGGGATAGTCGAAGAATATTTTCGTCCAAACAAAGGAGAAACACCTTTTCCTTGCCAGAACCATGTTCAGCTTGAGCCAAAAGGGCGGCAGCGACATAAGCGGGGCGGGCAGTCTCATCAGCGACGACCATTACCTCGCTCGGTCCGGGCAAAAGGTCTATGCCGACCGTACCGAAAACCTGCCGCTTCGCCTCATTCACATAGGCATTGCCCGGACCGAAAATTTTATCAACGGGAGCAATCGTTTCTGTGCCATAGGCAAGTGCGGCCACAGCTTGTGCACCCCCCGCCTTGTAAACCTCCTCCACCCCACAAAGAGAAAGGGCGGCAAGCAAAGGCGCTGCAATCGTTCCATCAGGTCTCGGCGGTGTGGTAACGGCTATCTCGGGAACACCTGCGGCTTTGGCTAAGACTGTCGTCATTATAACAGTAGAAACTAAAGGCACTTGACCGCCAGGCACATAAATTCCAACTCGCCGCAAAGGATAGTATCGCTCGCCAACGGCACCGCCATGCGAATTAGTAGACATCCAGTCTTCGCTTTGACAATGAGAATGGAATGCACGGACATTTTGGATTGCTTCATTGATTGCTGATCGATCCCGCGACTCGAGGGCTTCTTCGGCCTGATTGAATTCCGATGCAGTTACGCACTGCTCGACAGAAGACAGGGAAGCTCGATCAAACTGAGAGGTAAAGGACAACAGTCCATCGTCACCCTCGTCACAAACCTTTTTCAAAATGGAGGCCACTGCACTCTCTACTTCAGGATTTCGAGATGAACTCGAGATTGACGCGAGCTTCTCAAACAATTCTGAATCTTCCCCGTCTAGATGCTGCATTTCGAAAAGGCTTGTACTAGGAGGATTGCTTACTCCCATTCTATAGTGCTGGGCGGTTTAGAACTTACATCGTAGACAACCCGATTTGCTCCCTTAACTTCATTGATTATTCGATTTGAGACCGTGCGCAATAGCTTGTCGGGCAACTTTGCCCAATCGGCAGTCATCGCATCGCTACTAGTTACGGCCCGAATTGCAATAACGTTTTCGTAGGTTCGTTCGTCCCCCATGACTCCCACGCTCCGGACTGGCAGGAACACGCAAAATGCCTGCCAAAGTTTATAGTATTGCCGAGAGTTGAATAGCTCTTCCTGGAAAATCGCATCAGCTTCACGGAGAACGCGCAAACGGGGTCGGGTAACTTCGCCAACGATACGCACGGCCAATCCCGGCCCAGGAAAGGGATGCCGATAAAGGACATCCTTCGGCAACCCCAAACCAAGACCAACTTCACGGACTTCGTCTTTAAAAAGTTCACGAAGAGGCTCGATCAATTTGAGCTTCATTTTCTTGGGCAGTCCACCCACATTGTGATGACTTTTGATGACAGCAGCCGGATTACCGGCAATCGGAATGCTTTCAATGACATCCGGATAGAGAGTTCCTTGAGCCAAAAATTCGACGCAGCCAATGCTTTTGACGGCATTATCAAAAACTTCAATAAAGGTTTTTCCGATGATTTTTCTTTTGCGTTCGGGGTCAGAAACCCCCTTCAGCCTCTTCAGGAAAAGAGATGAAGCGTTAATCACCTTGAGGCGTGAGGGAAAGTTATCTCTAAACAGTTGTTCGACTTCACTTCGCTCATTAAGACGAAGAAGACCGTTATCGACAAAGACGCATGTGAGATTTTCGCCTATCGCCCGATGAAGAAGAGCTGCTGCAACCGAGGAATCCACTCCGCCACTGAGACCGAGAAGAACTCGCTTGTCGCCAACGACATCGCGAAGGTCCAAGATCGTTTTCTTGGTAAAGTCATCGAGACGCCAATCGGCCTTGCATCCACAAATTTTTTGAAGGAAATTGTGGAGCAGCTCCCTCCCTCCATCCGTATGCTCAACCTCGGGATGAAATTGGAGGCCATAA
>CALBIN010000028.1 GCA_937893275.1 uncultured Opitutia bacterium
TATTACGAGAGCCCGCACATCGACCGAATCGCTCGCGAGGGCATGAAGTTCACCCGCGGTTACGCCACCTGCCAGGTGTGCAGTCCTTCGCGGGCCAGCATACTGACTGGCAAGTACCCCACCAACCACGGCATCACTACTTGGATCGGCGATCGTGCAGGGGAGGCTTGGCGAGGCACCCGGCGTAACGACAGTCATTTGCCGCCGGAGTACGAGCGCAACCTGCGAGCCTCCGAGATCACCTTGGCAGAGGTAATGAAGAAGGCCGGCTACAAGACGTTCTTCGCAGGAAAGTGGCACCTCGGGAGCAAGGGTTCTTGGCCAACCGACCATGGCTTCGAGATCAACAAGGGCGGTTGGGACGTCGGTAGTCCCCGCGGCGGGTTTTTCTCCCCGTGGCAAAACCCTAATCTCGAATCCGGTCCGGCAGGCGAGTCCTTGACTCTTCGTCTAGGTCGAGAAACCTCAGACTTCATCGAGGCCAACAAGGACAAGCCGTTCCTCGCCTATCTTTCCTTCTACACCGTGCACGGTCCCATCCAGACCACTCCCGAGCTCTGGAAGAAATACCAAGGCAAGGCAACCGCCACGGGCTTGGCCAAGGAGCGCTTTCTCTTTGATCGCCGCCTCAGCGTGCGCCAGGTGCAGGACTGTCCTATTTACGCCGGCATGATCGAGTCCATGGATAATGCCGTCGGCATGGTGCTCAAGAAACTCGACAAACTCGGTCTCGCCGACAACACCATCGTGTGCTTCACCTCCGACAACGGGGGCGTCTCCTCGGGCGATGTCTACTCCACCAGCAACACGCCCCTGCGCGGAGGCAAGGGGCGTCAGTGGGAGGGCGGCATACGCGAACCTTTCTACCTCAAGGCTCCCGGGGTGACCAAGCCGGGTTCGACCAGTGCAGTGCCGGTCAATGGCATCGACTGGTATCCCACCTTGCTAGAGCTGGCCGGTCTCAAGGTGCCCAAGAAGCAACAGGTCGATGGCGTCAGTCTACTTCCCTTGTTGAAAGGGAAATCCATTCCCGGTCGAGCGCTCTACTGGCACTACCCGCACTACGGCAACCAAGGCGGTGAACCTTCCTCCATTATCACCGAGGACAACTGGAAACTGATTCATTATTACGAGGATGGTCGTGACGAGTTGTACCACCTCGGTAAGGACGAGGTGGAGCAAAAGGACCTCGCCGCCGCCGAACCGAAAAGATCCAAGGCCATGCGAGCCAAGCTCGACGCCTGGCTCAAGGCAACCAAGGCGAAGATGCCGACCAAGGACGAAAAAGCTGACTTGTCTAAACGCAAGGCACGCTTTGAGTCCCTCGCCACTCAGGGCAAGGAAAGGCTCGAGCGCCAGCACGCCAATTTCCTCAATTCCGACTACAAGCCCAACAAGGACTGGTGGGGCAGCGCTACCAAGGACTGATTCATGAAAATTTCGATTCTCGCTCTCGGGTTCGCCCTTCTTTTTTCCTCTCTTTCCGGAAAGCAAAAGCATCCCAACGTCCTGCTCCTCTGCATCGATGATTTGCGCCCCGAGCTGAAGTGCTTTGGGGTCGACTACGTCCAGTCGCCGCACATCGACAAGTTGGCCTCTCTTGGGCGACCCTTCCATCGGCATTATGTGCAGGCGCCTACCTGCGGGGCATCACGCTACACCTTGCTTACCGGTACCTATGGTCCCACTAGTAACGGGGCTCTCTTCTCGCGAGCCAATAACATCAAACAGCCCAGTTTCCCCGGTTTTTTCCGGAAGCATGGTTATACTACGGTGTCCGTCGGCAAGGTCTCCCATCATCCCGGGGGTAGGGGAGGCAGGGACT
>CALBIN010000029.1 GCA_937893275.1 uncultured Opitutia bacterium
TTCCTGTCGTTGGTGAAGTTGCTTGCTTGGACGGGACCGTTTGGTCTTACCGCGACTACACTCACTTCGCCCGTGGAGAAGTCGGTGATGAGACCATCTCGTCGGTTGCCGTTTACGCGCAGAATTCCGTTGTACAGGTCGGGATGGGCATTTGCGATTGACCAGACGCGACCGTTGGCGGAATGAAAGTCAAAAGTGGCAAGGTCGCCCAACAGGAAGGCATCGTTGTTGACGGTCCGGTTCAAGGCCAAGAACACGGTTCGTACGTCGCTCATTGTGGGGAAGGAAACGAAATCATCGGTACCATCGAATCGAATGGCTCCAAGTCCGTTGATAATGCCGGGTAGGTAAGTCGGTTGATTGCCAAGGGTTGGCTGGCTTGCATTGTTATCTCTGCCCGACTTGTCTGCCCAATTGTCGATTCGCGTTCCGGGCAAAATGGCGTCTTCCAAGTCGTCTCCGTCTACATCGGATGCATCCAGCCAGAGTTTTAGTCCTCCGAATGCCAAAGGCGTAAATGGACCAAGCACGATACCTGTTCCCGGATCGGCGAGACGTCCGTTGAGACTGGCGGAATCATTGTCGACGTTGCTTGGGGGATGGTTGACTACCGTTGGCACAGTCGTCTTGGGGGAAGTGAATTTATGGGTGGAACCGGAGGTGACGGTGGTTCCGAAACTAGGTTTGGAATCTTTCCACGGGTGGTTGGTGGGCAGCGGCGTACCCCACTTGTGAGCCAGATAGCCTTCGATTTTCAAGCGATCCTCATCGCTCAGAAGACCGTGGAACATGATGAACTCCGCCACTTGTCCCTTGGATGATTCATGCGTGGCACCGTTGGTCATGGCACCAAACGATAACCTTTGCGGCATAAACCAATCGTTGTTGGAACCAGTTTTCGTAGAGTTCACATAGCTTCCTTCCACTCCATTGTTCCATACTTCGCAGGATGGATCTGCAGCTAGGTTTTTCCCTTGGTGGCGAGCTTCAAACAAATGAAAATTAGTGTCTGCAGTCGTTCCTTGGTCAATCCAACCGTCGAAGTGATAGCGACCAATTCTATTTCCGTGATGGCCAAATATCCAGTTGCCTCCATTGGAAGTGATCAAGCGTTCACTATCTCCTCCCGAGTATCGGGAAATTCCAAATGCCGTGTACCCACCCGCCCTCCAGTTTGCCGCGTTGTTCGCGCGAAAGTCGTAGGAGGTGTACATGCGGTCGTTGCCATCGTAATCGATTACCGGTTTGTTGTTCAATATGGAGAGCGCCACCATGGGGTCGCCATCTACATTCATCATGTGCCGAGCGTATGAGGATTTATCGAGCCATCCCGAAACTATGGCGCCGGCAGAAAGTCCATCGGGAGCGTCGTCTGCATCAATGTCGGTCGCATCCAGCCAAATGCCGGGGTCACCGGGAAGGTCACTTAGCAGGGGCTGAGTTCGAACGAATGAGATGACTCCGGTCCAGACTTCCCCCGTTGAATTTCTGGCCATCAAACGCAAGTAGTAGGTCATCCCGGGAGTCAGGTCACCGAAGTTAGCCGTGTAAACGCCAAGACCTTTGGCGCCTTCTTCCAAGCGGCGAGCCCATCCATAAAGGTCTTTTTCTTGATCCATGAAGTCGGTAACTAGGAACATCTCTGGATCTTCTCCGCCCGGGGCGATGATTTCGTATTCTATAGCGGTGGACGTGGAGGTGGTCGTAGTCACGCTGCGAATAGCGATTTGCGGGGGTACCGCATTGACGGTGAATGTATGCTTTTCAGACGGATTCTGGCCGTTCGCATAGATTGCGGTGACCGTGGCCTCGAATATTCCTGAGCGAGATGGTGTTCCCGAAATCACTCCATCCGTGGAATTCAGGATAAGACCACCGGGAAGACCCGTAGCCGTGAAGGCGAGGGGTGGAGTAGTGGCGTTTACATCGTGACTGAACGGTTGATCGGCATTCGTGGTGAAGATCAATTCCGTGGTAATGGCATTTGGACCAATCACGGATTCGTAGGTCGGAAAAGACGGAATGGCTTTCTGGTTGTCGTAGCTTGCTTTGATCCAAGCTCCGGAGCGGGACTTTGACGCGAGCTGAACTTCGTCTAGAGCAGATTCCACAAGACCTTGCGCCAGTGTCCAGGGCAAGGCGGATATGTTGGTTCCCGCTTCTGGGGCAAACGATTCTTGCCCAGTCAGGTTTCCGTCGACGTAGATGCTTGCCAACCCATTTTGCGAGTCGACCACTCCGGCAAGGTGTCGCCATTGTCTCTCGATTATCGAAACGGAAGAATCGGGCTTTACGAATGATCCGACAGTTGCATGACGAAGTGTCGGTTTCGCCAACCCTCCGAGAGTAAGACTTTCCTGAGAACCATGAGAGAAAATCGTCAGACCGCTTACGTCGGCTGAAATCGATCCGTCCAAGGGAACGCCGAACCATCCGTCTTGAGTGGGGTCCGTGGGATCGATTATCGCCCAATCGACGGTAGGGGTTTTTATCCATGGTCTGATTCTCGAACCACCTCCCCATTCGCCGTGCGCGATGGCAATCTTGTAGGATTCCCCGGCTATCAATGGAATTAAGCCCGAGGTAAAGTTGTTGATTCCGCCCATCATCTCGTTTCCTGAGTTGCCGGCAGTTTCGAAAGTCAAGTCTTGATCCAGATCCAGCCAGATAGTGGCGCGATCGTCCTTGTCTGTACATCGGAATTGATAGTCACCTGTTTCGGGTGCCTTGAACATACCGACGAACAAACTCATGTAATTGTCGACGTTCGTTATGCCAATTCCGGCGGCTATGAAAGCGGCGTCTCCATTAATATAAAAACCTTGCCCGGGTCCCTTGCTCATTATGCGGGATCCCGTAGGAGTCAAAGCCAACAGGCTCTCTATGTTGTTGAAATAGGAATCATTCGGAACCATTTGGAATCCACGTCCATGAAGAACGTTCGGGAGTGCGGGTGGTAGTGGATCTTCCAAGCGTATCCAAGTGGAGAAACTGTAGTCGCCCTCTTGCAGGTTGTCCACAGTCGACGTAGAAGGAATCGACAAGAAGGTGTCGGGGCCGCCCCCAATCGTTCGGCCCGTACCGATTAGTCCAATCGGGCGATCGATGCCGTCATGATTTTCGGCATGGTTCCGGTAAGGCGAAGAATCGATTAACACGCCTGCCGTGTCCATTGGGTGGAGATGCCAAACGCCTCGGTAATCTGCAGACCAAGTGGAACCGTCGTAAGCATACGCGGGTGCTTGTGCGGCATATCCGGAATGACCCCAGTGGGCAGTGACGTTCAAATCTTGGGTTAGCTCTTTTATCCTGACCCAAGCTAGGAGCTCTCCCGTAGCTTCGTTCCATTCGTCGATTTCATAGGCCAGTTCATTTGCCTTGTCGTCGTAAAAACGAAGGTCGTTGCCCATGGGAGATTGAA
>CALBIN010000030.1 GCA_937893275.1 uncultured Opitutia bacterium
ACCACCTTGGAGGGTGACACGTGTTAAGGAATAGCCTTCCTTGACCTGCCTTGTCGGCCACAGTACCTCGGTCACGATACGTTCCAACGGTACACTAGAGCCGATTGCAGAAATTTCAGGCCCTATTCCGCCACCCTTATGAACCACCTTATGGCAAGCGGCACAACCTAGACGTGCAGAGTGGAAGAGTTCTTTACCGCGCAATAGATTACCACGCTTCCCTTGAGCGACCAACTGGTCGACCAAACGGTCTGAAAACTTCATCCCAAAAGCGGAGACACCGGCCAATTCGTCAAATTTGTACGCCAAGTCCTCATGGACCAACCCGGAAGAAATCCACACTGAACGCAACCACTCGCCTTGGTAACGATCAAACTTCACATCACTCAAAGCCTTGGCCAACAAGCGACCACCGTCCCGAAGAGAAACAAAACTAGACAAGAGGGTTGAAATATCGCTGACCTCAGTGCTGCGAAGCATGAGTCCAGCTGCCATATTGGCAGCTTGAGCAGAATCTAATCTGATCATCGCCACCATCGCGGACACTTGGTGAGTCGACTCATTGTCAGCGGCAATTCGCACTAATATATTTTTGGCATTCGAACCACCGAGAGAGCCTAACGCATGGATTGCAGCAAGCCGCAAGCCGTCTGAAGATTTTTTGGTTTGAGCCAGTTCATTGGCATGCTCTCTGAATTCCTCGACTTTCCAGTGAGCTACCAATCTCATCGCGGCGACTTGCGTTTCGAGGTGGTCGTACTCGAACAAGTTCTCCAATGGTGTGACGACCTCAAGTTTGGGTCGATCACGATCGGCCAAGTTATTCAAAAGGGTGGGGCTTGGAGGATTCAGCTCAAGAACCAGTTCCATTTCCTTGTCTCCACCAGTAGTGATCAAACTTCGTCCAAGAGCAACTCGAGCCTCCCCTTCAGCTTCTCCGGAAAGCAGTAGTTTCCTAATCTCTTCGAGCAAACCTCTAGCGTCTGCCTTTCCCAGTACTGCGGGCAAGCCAATCCTACGATCGCCAAAGTCCACTTCACCACGCCGAAACGCAGGAACCCATGCTGGTTTAAGATGATGCACCGCTTGGGAAAAGGCGTAATCGATCCAGCGGTCTCGTGTCGACTCTGCCACGCTGGCAACGACCAAAATCGAGTGTGGGTCGGGGATTTGGCCAGCAGCCAGAACCGCTTCCATCCGAACACGTGGATGGCTATCATATGCGGCAAGTTCCAAAAGTTCAAAGACATCATTCAGTCGCAGACCCCACCGCCCGACTATCCGAGTGGCATAGGCCCGTGCTCGGGGGTCCTCTACTTGCAGGAGCTTACGGACCATAGGCTCATTGGGTCTATCCATCCATGCAAGCAGCAGGACAGCTTGAAGCAGGCGCTGTTCTTGATCATCGCCTTTTTGGGTTGCCCAGGGACGGAGGACAGAAAAAACCTTCTCGAAGTCACGGGCCGCAAGAACCTGTTTCGCCTTAAGGCGAGTCCAGCGCTCGGTCGACACGAGCGCATTCAGCAATTGCTCGTTGGTTGCAGTGGCCAATTGCGGTGACTGGATAGCCCCTGCCTTTGGGGTGATTCGCCAGATCCGACCATGGGTTTTGTCACGTTCCGGGTGACGGTAGAAGTCATCTTGATGACAAGTAATCGGATTATACCAGTCCACTACGTATATGGCTCCATCAGGACCGATTTTGACATCGATGGGCCGGAAATTGCGGTGACTGGAACGGATCAATGGTTCCCGCCATACCACCTTGAATCCAGCCCCATCCTCAGATATGGCGAAGCGGCTTACCTGGTTTCTCTTGTAATCCCCGACGATGAATTCTCCCTGCATTTCTTTAGGCAAGTTGCCAGCTCCGATGCACTCGATTCCGCAGTAGCCACCGGGTTGACCGATGCGAGGCAGGTGCAGACGGCGCTTAGCGGGGATCGATGCGGGTGTGAGGTAGGATATACCCCCGGCTCCGTCGGCAACCAGAGATTGGCCAAAATCGTCGAAGGCAACTCCCCAAGGGTTGCCCGGACCCATAAAGTCGTCCAAGAGGCCATCCAAGCGTAGGTTACCGGGTCTCAACCGGTAGACACCAGCCTGGTACAGAGAAGATATCCCATGCGGAGTCTCCACACGCGACTGGATACCGTCTCCCTGACAAAACCAAAGTTCACCATCAGGGGACCACACAAACGAGTTGATAGTTTGATGGGAATCCCCGTTCCCAAATCCGCTCAACAAGATCTTGCGTTCATCCGCAAGACCATCTCGATCACGATCTCGCAACTCCAAAAGTTCAGTACCTTGGCCGACATAAACGACTCCGTGACCAACCTCCATCCCGGTTGGTATGTTCAAGCCATCGGCATAAACCATCGACTTGTCGGCCCGGCCGTCTCCATCGAGATCGCGCAAAAGAATCACTTTGTCATTCGGCAACGTCCCTGGCTCGATTTGTGGATAGACGTCGGAGCATGCAACGTAAGCGTTACCGCTAGTGTCCCAGCGAATGGACAGTGGATTGACTATCCCGAGGGACTCATCCGCAAAGAGATTGACCTCAAAGCCATCAAGTGCCTCGAAGGCCTGCAGTTCCTTCTCCACATCTGCCTGATTGGAGCCACTCGGTTTGGAGGGTTGCAGATTCATTATGACTTGTCCGGCAAACACCTGCTCTTCAGCTTTCTCGATGAGGTCGGGATAAGTCGACCACTCTTGCTTGAAGGAAGGTAGCCCTCTCGACGCATTGGAGAACACCCTGCGACTATCATCTCCGAACAGGCACTTCCAGTTGGCCGGTCGCCAGTATTCGTACCACAACCTATGTTTTTCTCGAACTGCCTCGACCAACTGAGCAGTCGGTCTCGTTTCTCCCACTAAATCGCGAAAGAATGGTATCTTTCGTTTTGCGGCCAATTCCTCGACCATATTGGAATATGCTTTCAGGAAATCACCATTCGCCTGTTCCCATTCGAATGAAGGGGGTGCAAGCAAAGCTACGCGACGACCGTCGCTTGAGAGTTGGTCAATCAGCTTGTCGTACGCCTTGGTAAAATCTTCTAGACGCCCCGGACCGTCAAGCGACTCGATCTTTCCGAACTGTGCGATCACTACCGTGGCACCCACCTTATTCAATTGCTCATTCAGGTCGCCAAAGGCTTTCCGCCGCCAACGTTCGGATACAGTAGTCTGAAGATACACCGTATCCCCTTCCCATGAGAGGTCTCGAAACCGAGGCTTGGCTTTTTTGTAACGATGGGTCAATGCAGCCTCAACTCGACCCTCCTTTTGCATGCGTACCATGTCAGTGCCACCGACGAAGGCCACAACATCACCTTTTTTCAGAACAAAACCAGTTTTGGCCTCAGGGTTTAAGGAGAAAAGAGGAATCGCCAAATGGATGAAAAAAAAGGCAACTATGGAAAATCTCACAACTCGACCTCAAGGCAATACGGAAGGCAATTGCAACTTAGAAACCTAAGTAAAGACTGAGAATATAGAAGCAGATACGAGCCTGGCATTCAATTATTGAGAATAAAGCATTGTTGCCTTAAGTCATGTTTAACAATTCAAATTGGGGCAGCGTTATTTCAAGACTCACCATAGATTGTAACTAAGACAACATGCTACCAGCCAAAGAAGCACTTGATCGGTTAAAGAAAGGCAACAAACGTTTTGCCGAGGGGAAGGAGAGCCTTCGTGCTGTTCCCGACCCTAATAAAAGAGAGGCACTTATTGAAGGGCAGGATCCATTGGCGATCATACTCGGATGCTCTGATTCCCGTGCACCTGCTGAAATTATCTTTGACCACGGACTTGGAGACCTTTTCGTCATTCGGGTTGCTGGAAACATCGTGGCTCCTTCTCAAATTGGTAGCATTGAATTTGCCGCCGAACGATTCGGCACATCTTTGGTTGTTGTACTTGGCCATTCGCGATGCGGTGCTGTTCGGGCAACTCTGGAGGAATTGGAACACCCACACGAACATCGTTCGCCCAATCTCGGATCTATTGTGGAATCGATCATTCCATCCGTTAAACCGTTGCTAGAAACCGACCTTAAAAACAAGCCTGAAGAACTTATGAGTAAAGCAGTTAGAGCAAACGTAAATGCTTCGGTTGAGCAACTAAAGTCTGGTTCTAAGATGATCACTGAACTGATTGAAGGCGACAAACTCAAGGTACTTGGGGCAGAGTATGCCTTGGAAACCGGCTTAGTTGAATTCTATGAGGAACTCTAGTTCTTCATTACGGTCACCAAAATAAGAACAGTTCAAAAGTTACCGATCAAACCATGTGCTTGTTCAGTAAGGAAAATGAGTACAGACAAGAAACTCTGCCCAAAGATTCGAGCGCTCCGGACAGAGCGACTCAATGAATTCAGGAGACGTGGTTACAAGTTTCTCGCCGATGCAATCCGAGCCTCCTCTGGCTCAAGTGCTGAACTTGAGCTCCTAGAGGCAATCACCGAGGAAGGGAAGGAATATCAGATTGAAGTAACCGCTTTCTGGGATGACAAGCCAGATCAGGATATTCG
>CALBIN010000031.1 GCA_937893275.1 uncultured Opitutia bacterium
GAAAGAGAACTGCGCCCATGCTCATGAAGAGTAATCCTTTGTAGATCACATGAGTGAAGGCGTGAGCCACCGCCCCGTCGATGGCCAGTTCCGTGCCGATGCCCACGCCGACCACCATGAAGCCAATCTGGTTGATTTTGCTATAGCAGAGGACACGACGCAAGTCGTTCTCAATGACGGCGTAAAAGATGGGGAAAAAGGCCATGAGGCCACCTATGAGCAAGAGGACGTCGGCTCCGGGAAAGAGGCGTGCCAACATGCAGACGGCGCACTTCGTGGTAAAGGCGCAAAGAAATACCGGACCCGTGGGAGTAGCCTCGGCGTAGCCGTCCGTCAACCAAACGTGCAAGCCGGGAAAAGCGGCCTTGATGCCGATAGCGAGGAGGATGAGCGTCGCTCCTAGGTCGCCCCCCTCAAGAGCCTCCGTAAGGGAAACCATGGCGAAGGCTTCAGGCCCGCCGACGGCATGGTAGCGGAAGACGATTCCGGCCAAAAGAAGCAGGCCCGATGAAACATGGAAAAATAAGTAGCGAAAACCCGACTGTTCCGCCCGTTTGGTTTTGCGACCCCATATTTGGAACACCGAAGTGATGGCGAGCCCCTCCCACCAAAGGAAGAGCGATATCAAGTCGCCCGCAAAAGCTACGCCCACGGCGGTTGCCGCATAGAGCAATCCCGTGGAAAGTTGCCAAGGATCTCGCAAGTGAAAGGCGTAGAGTCCCGCCACGAGGGCGGCTATGTGAAAAAGGTAGCCGAAGAGAATGGCCTGCCTGTCTACCTCCGCGTTGATGATTTCCTGCCCGAACAGAACCATCGTGGAAGTGGCTCCGACTTCCATAGTACTCACCAGCCAAAGACCCAATATGGGTGCAATGACCATGACGGCAGAGGCATAACGACCTCTCAGGATACCTGCTACGATACCACCGAGTATGAGGGCGGTAGCCGGATGGAAGGAGATTTCTACGGCGGCTAACATCCCATCACTCCTTTTCCCAGTAATCTTCGTCCCGCATGAGAATACGGCGACCTTTCACGCTTCGCAAGGCCTTGGAGATGAGGATGAGGGCGGCACAAGAAACAAACCCGTAGATAGCATAAAAAACAGGCCAAGTCTCAGGGCCTTCCACCAGACCGCCCATGCCATCATGAAAAGCGGCGTGCTTGTGCCATCCGAACCCGAAGACGAGGTCGATGAGCAGGAGAAGAGCGCAGAGACCGAAAAACGCGTTGAGAAACTTTTTCACGTTGGCAGGATGATCCAGCCAACGCTTGGGTTCGTTCTTCGATTTTTTCTTAGTAGCCATGACTTTGTTATCCTTCCTTGAAGCAATCAGTATCACAGACCCGCCAAGCTGAGCAAGACGTCGGAGAAAAAGAACAGGCCAAAGCAACCCAAGGCGGTGCAAGACAAGGGAACCACGCATTGCCAAGGAGCTTCCTTGAGACCGCCCTCTCCTTCCTCGTTGTCATTCTCGTTACGAAAGAAGGCTCTTACCGCAACGGGAAGAAGATAAAAGACGTTCAGGAGTGAACTGACCAGCAAGACGACCACCACCCAAACGTAGTCGCGTTCGAGAGCACCAAGTACCAAATACCACTTGCTTACGAAACCGCCGAGCGGTGGCAATCCGATGACGCTCAGGGAACCGATGAGAAAGGCGCCCATAGTGAAAGGCATCTTGCGGCCAAGGCCACGGAGCTCGCTTACGTATTTCTTGCCGGAAGCGACAAGGATGGCGCCCGCGCAGAAAAACAGAGTGATCTTGCCGCAAGCGTGCATGGCGATGTGAACCACAGCCCCGGCGGTGCCCTGCTTGGTGGCGAGGGTAGCTCCAAGGACGACGTAACCTAGCTGACCAATGGTGGAGAAAGCAAGACGCCGTTTGAGGTTATCCTGAGAAAGGGCGATCAGGGAAGAAATGATTATGGTGGCGCAGGCGATCCAGACCATGATTTGTTCGCCATCGAGGGCTTGGAGAACCTCGATGCCGAAGATGTCGGAATACACTCGAATGACGCAGAATACGCCGACCTTCACCACGGCCACGGCATGAAGCAGCGCGGAAACGGGAGTGGGCGCCACCATGGCGTTCGGCAACCACGAGTGGAAAGGCATTAGCCCCGCCTTGGCGAAACCGAAAGTGAAGAGCAGTAGCAGCACGATTTGCGTGGTGTCGGAAAATTGCTCGGACATGGAATTTCCGGCGAGAAAATCCATCGCTCCTTGTCCATTGTCCAGCCAGACGTAACACCAACTCAAGGCAGGCAAAAGCAAACAGAGAGAGGTGAAGAGAAGGTAACTGAGGTAGGTGCGACCACCCTTGCGGGCTTCCTTGTCCTGCATGTGGGTGACTAGCGGATAGGTCGAGACCGACAGCATCTCGTAGAAGAAGTAGATGGTGAGCAGGTTGGCCGAGAAGGCGACACCCATGGTGGCGCATAGGGAAACACCAAAAAAGGAATAGAAACGCGTCTGGGCGTGCTCGTGCAAGCCACGCATGTAGCCGATGGCGTAGAGCGAGGTGGCGATCCACAACACCGAGGCAACCGCAGCGAAGATGAGCCCAAATCCATCGACCCGCAGGAGCATGGGAACATTGGTGAAGATTTGCCAGACGTGAAACTCCACCACGTTACCCGCCAACACGAGTGGAGTCAGCGAAAGCACCACGCTAGCCTGTACGAGACCGGCGAGGAGGGTGAAGATTTCGCGAAGGTTCTTTCGTTTTTCACCCGACCAAGCTATGGCGACTACCGCCACCATGGGAGTCAGCACCGCAATGAGCGGACGCACGTCGTTAACCACTGTCGGTTCGGCTACCATATCAGCGACCCGTTCCTTTCGGCAGGTCGAAGGGTTCGAGAAAATCCTGAATCAGGTTCACGATATCTTGGTTGAAAATGCCGATGACGAGAACGACGGAGGCGGAAAGCAAAAGCGGGACGAGCATGGTCCAATGGGCCTCATCGAAAAAGGTTTCGCTCTCGGGAAGAGCGAGGTCACCGTGCCCATGGCCAATGTTCTCGCCGCTCTCCGTTACGGCAAGGTGAATGCGCTCAATGAGACGGAAAAAGAGCACTACCATGACCATGGTGGAGAACATAAGAGCCACCATATATTCCCAGCGCTCAGCCAGCATACCGCCTGTGATCAGGTACCACTTGCTGAAAAACCCACAAGTGGGAGGCAAACCGATGATGGAGAACCCACCAACGAAGAATCCTCCCATAGTGAAAGGCATCTTGCGGAAAAGCCCCCGCAAGCCATCGAAGTGCGTAGTTCTTCTCTTTCGCAAGATTATGCCTACCCCGAGGAAGAGGCAGAGAGTCATACAGGCGTCGCTGATGATGTGAAAGATGGAACCGATAAAACCGTAGTAGTTGTACACCCAGATGCCGCCCACCATGTACCCGACCTCCGCCACGATGAGGTAAGTAAGCATTTTCTTAACATCGCGTTGGGCCAAGGCCATGGTCGCGGCGCACACGATGGCTATTACCACGAGCCAAGGGATAACCTCCGTCCAGAGCGTATTCTCAAAGGAGAAGTCGACCCCGAACACGGTGAGCGTCATCCGAATCATGACGTAGATCATGACCTTCGTAACAAGTGGAGCCAAAAGGCTGGAAGTGGCGGTAGGCGCGTGAAAATAGGCGTTTGGCAACCATGCGTGAAAGGGGAAGAAGGCCATCTTGATCAGCACCCCGAGACAGATGAAGACGAAGGCGACCTGCATCGCAGCGGAGTCGGCCAGTCCGTTGGCAGTTATGACCTCCTGAATCCCCACCATGTTCAAGGTACCCGTCTTCATGTAGACGTAGCCCACGCCCAGAAGATAGAAGGACGCCCCGATTGTGCCGAGTATGACGTAGTTGAAGGTAGCCGCCGCCGCTCGGGCCGAACCCATGGCGATAAGGCCATAGCCCGTGAGGGCCGCAACCTCGATGAGCACGTATAGGTTGAAAGCGTCGCCCGTCAGGCAAATGCCCGCCAGACCCGTCACCTGAAGCAAAAACAGCGTGTAGAACGGACCCTCTTTCTCGGGAGTCTCCTCGGCAACGGGAAGCTTCGAGTAGATAGCCACGAGAAAAGCCACGCCCACCACGACGAGCATGATGAGGGCCCCGAGATAATCGGCTCGAAACTCAATGCCCACACCGCGCGGATAGGCATCGGCGTTCCAGCCACCGAAGTAATAAGATACCTCGTTCGTCTCGCTGGCGATCACCCTGCGTAAAGTCTCGATTCCGCCCCACAGGGCGCCTGCAAGAGAAGCCACGGCGATGGGGTGACAAAGGTTGCGAGACTTACGACCAACCAAGGCACAGAGAACCGCCCCGAACAAGGGAAAGACAAAGATCAAGGCTATGGAGTTCTCGCTCATTGCCTAGGCCTTCTTGGCTTTTCGGGACTTGGATGAAGTCCGCTTGGGCTTGGTTGCCAAAACATCTGGTATTACGGTGGAGGCATCCTCCGCCAGAATGGCCGCCAGCACGGCGTCCTCCTCAATCGTTCCGTAGGCTCGGTAAATACGCTGAGTCAAGGCGAGGGCCACGCCCAAGGTAGCCACTCCCACCACGATGGCGGTAAGCATCAAGACATGTGGAAGAGGATTTGCATAGTCCGAGGTTTCCTCGTCGGTCAGGCTGCGAGGACCGTGGTGACCGTGATCCTCCTCGTGCAAAGTGGTCGCCGTGGTCGCGTTCTCTTCAGTCTCCTCGGTGGCGTTCGCTTCCTCGGGATGCGCCTGATGCTCGGCATGATGACCATGCGGATCGTGCTCAGCCACGTAAATGGGAATAGTGCCGCCCTCCTTGACCCCGATCGAAACGTAGAACAGGATGATTGCGGTCTGGAAGATTGACATCCCGATCAGCTTCTTGATCAGGTTGTTCTTTGCGATCATGGCATAGAGACCGATGAGTAACAGCACCACGTATACGCAGTAGTTGAACCGCTCGACAAGTAGCTCGTTCAACAATCCGTCTTCACCAAACATAATGAATGAGTCCGCCTCAGAGACCGCCCTCGAGGCGTCCTCGCGTGGAAAGGTTTGCGTATATGGCGAACATCACGGCGGTCACCGTGAAGGCCACCCCGATCTCTACCCCGAGCATGGCGTGGTAGCGGGCCATCTCGCGGGAAACGGGAAGAACATGTGAGAGTTCCGCATAGTCGAGAAACTCCCCGCCGAGCAACATCGAGAAAAGGCCAATCCCAGCATAAATCAGAATGCCCACCCCGGCCAGCATGACGGCACGGTCGACGGATAACCTGTCCATCGCCTTAGGCAAATCCCAAGCCAAGGCCACCAGAATGAAACTCGCCCCCATGATGACTCCACCTTGAAATCCTCCGCCCGGACTGACGTGTCCGTGGGCCAGAACGTAGAAGGCGAACAACTGGATGACGGGTACGAGAAGACGCACCGTGTTGGTCACGATCAGGTCGGGCTCGGCCGCAATTTCGTTTTCACGTTTAAGCGCCGGGGCATCGGCATCGGCGCCAGTTCGCCTAAGGATCCCGATGATGGCTATGCCCGCGATAAATATCACAACCGTTTCGAACATCGTATCGAAACCCCGATAGTCTGCCAGCACGGCAGTCACCATGTTGGGCACCTCGGTATCGACACCCGTGTCCGCTATGAAATGTTTGGAAACCGGGGATGCGCTGGCAGGAGACTGAAGGTCACCCCACGCGGGAAAGTCCTGCGCCGCATAAAGCAGCAGAATCCCCGTCAAGACGGTAACGGCGAGAGCGATCTTCTTCATCAGTCCGAAGACATCCTCTTTACGTTGAACACCGTGGCGACTAAGAACACGGCGCTCACGCCCGCCCCGACCGCAGCCTCCGTGAAAGCCACGTCCACGGCGCCCATCTCGGCCCAGAGCAGGCACATGAGAAAACTGTAGATACCGAACACCACCGACGCCGTGAGCAGGTCCTTGACCCGGAGGGAAATCACAGCAGCCACCACCATGAAGACAAGGATGAACAAATTGAAAAGGGCCAAGCCGGTCATGATTCGCCCTCCTTCTTCGTATTCTTGGATGACGAACCTTTTGTCACGGGTTCGACGCCATCCTCGAAACCCGCACGCATCAGGGCATGCGTACTCGTAGGGCTAGTAAGCATAATGAACAATACGATCGCCAACAGCTTGACCACCAGCAGCCAACCAACCATCGAGAAGTCGTCCAAGGTAATGAGACCGAAGCCCAAAAGAATAAGCAGGCTGGACAGGGTGTCGCCCTTCCCTGCCGCGTGCATACGAGTGTAGAAGTCCGGAAAGCGATACAGCCCGACTGCGGCTCCGAGGAAAAAGACCAAGCCCACGCTCGCCAAAATCATCCCGCAGACGTCTAGGGCGGATAAGCCCGAATGGATAGTTTCCACAGAGGCTTCCGCGAGGAAACCGAGGTCCAAAGAAAATCCCCCGACAAATGAATCTGCAACGTCCATGCTCATGAAGCCCTCGCCTTCTTCTTGCGAGGTGTACGACGCTTGGCCGGTTTCTTTGCGGGCATGGATCGCGTTCGGTTCAAGTAGCGGGCTACCGCCAACGAGGCCACGAAGTTGAGCAAGGCATAGGCCAACGCAAAGTCCACGAACATGTCCAGACGTCCGAACAGGGTGCCGATCACCACAAGCAGCACAGCAGTCTTGGT
Source organism: uncultured Opitutia bacterium (assembly GCA_937893275.1). GTDB lineage: Bacteria > Verrucomicrobiota > Verrucomicrobiia > Opitutales > Seribacteraceae. The sequence continues at coordinate 6,676 of CALBIN010000031.1, forward strand.
GCCGATAACGTTCACCGCCACCAGGCGGTCGAAACTGGTTGGTCCCACGGCCACTCTGTAAAGGGCGGGTAACATCAGCACGAAAAGGGCCGCCCCCGCAAAAACCGTAAACCCCTCCACGGTCATACCGCCACCTCCGGTTCGAAGACCTCGGCCACCCGACGTTCCATCTCACCCGTGGCCAAGTCCTTGGCCGTCGCCTCGCTGATGGCATGTACGAGAAATTCGTTGCCCCGTAGCGCAATTGTGATTGTGCCGGGCGTGAGGGTTATCGAGTTGGCGAACACGAACTTGGCAAAATCCGACTTCAGTTTGGTCTTGAAGGTAACGACTTTTGGAGCAATCTCAGCTTGCCCGGAACCGGTTATCGCCAGCTTGAACACGTGGACGTTGGCCAGCGCAATCTGCCAGAGCAACCAAAGGGCGTAACGCAAGAAGCGACCCGCCTCGGACAAACGATCCCCCAAGCTTTTCTTACGGTCCGAGAAGAGCAAATCCTGCGACAGCAGGGTAACGACCAGGGCCGAAAAAGCCCCTAGGCCCAAGTGAAACGCATCGAACTTGCCGGAGAATGCCACCCAGTTCAGCAAAAGCAGGAAGAATATAAGGAAGGGATACACGCAATGGAAAGAGGTCCGTTTTTAAAAAACGCATCAAAAATGAAATTCCCATAACGGCAACATTATACCGACAAATGAATAAAACCAGAATATGGGGAATTAGGCTTGAAAGACCTAGAATCAAAGTTTTGACAAATGGAGTATGCTAAAAAGTCAGCTTATCGACTCTCACACGGTTTTATCGAGATTACGATGGACTTGGAGGTGGGAGTATTGCTTTTTCGGGCAGTGCTGTCCAAGGGTACCAAGACATTTGTCTCGGGGAAATAAGCGGCTGCGCAACCTTTGGGAAGGTCGTAGGGAATTGCCAGAAAGAGACGAGCTTCACGAGTCTCGCCCTTCCAATGACTCGTGATGTCGACCGGTTGCTCGGCGGATAGTCCTCGATCCGCCATATCTTGAGCATTCAGGAAAATAACGCGGCGCTCGTTCTTAATTCCCCTGTAGCGATCATCCATGCCGTAGATGGTTGTGTTAAACTGATCGTGGCTACGAATCGTCATGAGCAATAGTTGATCATCTTCGAGATGAATTGGTTCTAGAGGGTGAATGGTGAAGGGAACCTTGGATTCCCCGTCTGCAAATACACGTTTCTTAGCGTTGTTGGGTAGATAAAATCCCCCGGGTTCACTGACGCGCTTTTCGAAATCATCAAAGCCGGGAACTACCTTTTCTATTCGAGAACGAATGCTGGAATAATCCTCTGCGAAGGTATCCCAAGGTATATTGTCTTTTTCATGGAGAGTCGCCTTTGCGATGCCTGCGACAATTGCGGGTTCGCTCCGAACAGAATCGGAGATCGGGGACAATTTCCCGCGAGACGAATGAACGATGCTCATGGAGTTTTCAACGGTCACGAATTGATCGCGATCCTTTTCACTGCGGCCAAGGCATGGTAAGATAAGAGCTTTTTGACCTGTAACGAGATGACTGCGATTCAACTTAGTGGAAACCTGTACCGTGAGACGGCATTTTTGCAAACCTTCGGCCACAGCTTGTACGTCGGGCGTAGCCGACAAAAAATTTCCGCCCAAGGCAAAGAATACCTTAGTACTCCCAGCTCTCATCGCACGAATAGACTCCACGGTATCCATCCCCGTTTCGCGAGGAGGGGCAAATGCAAATTCCTTGCCCAAGGCATCGAGAAAAGGGGTAGGCATATTTGTGGCGATTCCCATGGTGCGGTCACCTTGGACGTTGCTGTGACCGCGAACCGGGCAAAGGCCGGCTCCCGGTTTACCGACGTTGCCGCGCAGCAAATGCAAATTGACCACTTCCTGAATGCAGGCGACTGCCGTCTTGTGCTGTGTGAGCCCCATAGCCCAGCACGAAATAACGGATCCGGCTTCCCAATAGGTTCGAGCGGCGGCCTCGATTTCCTCTCGGGTGAGACCACTTTGCACCACAACTTCGTCCCAGGAAACCTCACCAATTGCTTTTTTCCATTCCTCGAACCTGGTGGTGTGGTTCTCGATGAAGGAGTGGTCGAGAACTTCACCCGGTCGGGCTTCTTCCTCCGCAAGGATCGCCTTCTGCATTCCCTTGAGCAAGGCCATGTCTCCGTTGAGTCGGACCTGCAAAAATTGAGAAGTCAATGGGGTCGCCATCCCGAGAAGTCCCCTAGCCTCTTGGGGATGAGCAAAACCAAGGAGACCCGCCTCCTTGAGAGGATTCACGGCAACTATCCGACACCCATTCCGCCGAGCAGCCTGCAAGGACGACAGCATGCGAGGATGATTGGTGCCGGGGTTTTGGCCAAAGATAAAAATAGCTTCGGCCTTTTCGAAATCGTCTAGAGAAACCGTTCCCTTCCCTATACCAATGGTTGGCTTAAGGGCGGCCCCGCTGGACTCGTGGCACATGTTCGAACAATCAGGCAAATTGTTCGTTCCAAAGAGACGGACAAACAACTGATAAAGGAAAGCCGCTTCATTTACCGTTCGGCCCGAAGTGTAAAAAACGGCTTCGTCAGGCGAATCGAGAGCATTCAGCTCATCGGCGACCAGGCAAAACGCCTCATCCCAATCAATGGGCTCGTAATGAGATGCTCCCTCTCTCAACACGACGGGTTCGGTCAAGCGGCCCTGCAATTCATGCCAATGATCCGATTGGGTCGCAAGTTCCTCGACAGACCACTTCTCAAAAAAGGCGGCATCGCAACGATTCTTGTTCGCAGCCTCGGATGCTACGGCCTTGGCCCCATTCTCGCAAAACTCGGTCTTTGCCCGATGGCCGTCGGGATCAGGCCATGCGCAACTCGGGCAATCGAATCCATTCTTCTGGTTCAATCCGATCCAAGATGCCGCCGCTCGACCAATCCCCGATTCACGAAAGGCATGCTTCATGGAAGAAGTCACCGCAGGCAGACCAGCCGCCGACTTGGCAGGACGACCTCGACGCAGGTCCCCTAACTCCTCCGGATTCTCCGGCGACGCCTTTTGACGCAATTTTGTTTCCTCCTTTGCCATGAATTTCTAGTAAGCCCGAAAGGGGGATAGGATCAATCCTCAAGCATCCAAGCTCAGGCTTCCACTTTCCAGTTGTCTTGATCGATGGCCTCGATCAGATACCCGTTCGGGTCGTTGAAGAAGATACGCTCGAAAGGCGTGGGGCGGAGGGGTAACTGGACGGGGATAGCGTAGTCGCGTGGCAGCTTTTCCTTGATGTCCGCCAATCGTTCGGCAGAGACGAAAAACGCAAAGTGACGACCATATTCCTTTTCGAAAGGAGAAGGCTCGAAGTCATCTATCCCGAGAACGTGCATCTGGGCGCCACGCCCGAGATCGAGCCAACGCACCTCCACGTCAACGTTGTCGGGAACAGGTATTTCAGGCCAACCCATGAGGTCGACGAAAAACTCGACCGTGAGGTCGACGTCCCGCGTAGCCATTGTGAAGTGGGCGAGGCTCATGGAACTATTTCACGCGTATTATGCGAGTACCCTTGAACTCTCGGCCGTACATGTCGGTCGTCGCCACTTCGATCAGGTGTTGCCCGGAAGACAGTTTTGCAGGTAGTTTGCCCTTCCACAGGTGCTGAGAAACGGTGGCTCCGTTGACGGCCTGCACCTGCTTGTTTCGCGACTCAAGCAGCTGCATGGCAACGTACCAAGGGTCTTTCTCAGGGGTTTGCCGGAGCTCAATCCATTTACTTTTGGGACCGACACGCATGCGAACCTTCGATTTAATAGAACCTGCAAAAACGTTCACGTAAACATAGGTGTCGGCGAGTTCGGCTTGAGCGACCTCCTCTGGAGCGTGAACGCGGAGTTGAAAGTCAGCCGGTTTTCCCGCGGCCTGAAAGTCGAAGGTGGCCCTGTGACCATCAAAGGTAAGAACGGAATGACCGTTGGGAGCTCCGTCGCGCATGGTAGAATGCGGAATACCCCGATGATCCTTGGCTCCCCTCCACCAAGAGCCCGAAACCGTAACGTTTACAATATGGTGGTGAGGTTCTTTCCCTTTCCAGCCGGCATGCTTGTCGATAAAGTGATGGGCTTGCCAATGAGTGTGCCCCGAAAGGCTTATCGTGTAGGGTCGATTCTCGATCAATCGAAAAAGGCTCTGGTTGTCCTTGGTGATATTGAGGGGAATATGCATCGATAAAACGACGAGACGATCCTCGGGCACTCGAGCGAGATCTTGTTCCACAAAGGCCAGTTGGCGCGGCCCGAAGTTGCCCACGTAATGCCGTCTGCCATCGTCGCGACGACTCCACTCGACGTTGTCCAGCACCAGGAAGTGAACCTTTCCGTAATCAAAGGAGTAATAGGCGGGACCATACACTCGCTCGAAGGTTTCGTCCGAGAAACGATCCTCATCCGCCTCGAAATTCAAGTCGTGGTTACCAATGACGTTATACCAAGGGATGCCAATGAGAGCGACGGTCTTGTTGAAGCTGCCGAAGAGAGACAAGTCGTCGAACATAATGTCGCCGAGGGTTACTCCGAACTTGGCTTCGGTGCCGACTATGCCTTCCACCACATCGTGAGCGATGTAGTCTATTTCGGTCTGGTTTCGAGGCTGGGGGTCACCGAAGAAAATCACGCTGAACTTCCCGGGTTCATCCTGTCGGCGAAGTGGAAAGTCGATCGACTTCGGCAAAGGTCCGGTCGGAGCTACGCCCGCATGCTTTGTCCCTTTAGGGGAACCCTTGGGCTTGTGGACGTAATGAAACCGAGGAAGCAAGTCCTTGCTCAAGGGGACCATCCAACCACTAGGCTTGAGCACAAAATAGATGACATCTTCCGCAACGGGCAAACGCCAATTCCCCTTGGCATCCGTCTCCACTATATTTGAACCATCCGAAACCCCGATTCCGGGAATTCCCTTTTCGCCCGAGTCGCGCACTTCGTTGCCGTTCAGGTCCTCGAACACAACTCCCTTGGCGAATTCCTCAGCTAAAAGCAAGAAGGGTAGAAATCCGCAAATGGCGGCAACGATTTTTTTCATAATGACAATCATTTAGGTAGGGCTTTTGCAGGGAAGCGAATGGCAAAGTCAAGCGACTTGCGGGAACCGGAGACCCATTGTTTCTTCACGAAATCATAGGGCATGGCAAGCAGACGATCGGAAGTTATCCGAAAAACCGTGAATTCCGTAAACTTGGATTTCGGTGAAGGAAGCTGCACGAAATTTAGGCCGCGATACTTATTTACGCTTGAATAATGGTAATGACCTCCAAGCACGAGAACGACGTTGGCGTCACCGATTGCTTCCACCAATTCGTCCCGATTGGTCATGGCGTCATGACAAAGGTGGGTGAACAAGACTATGGGCTGTCCTTTGGGCGTTTCACTCAACTGCTCCCGAAGATAGTTCAAGGCTTCTTTCGTGAGTGGCTGAAACGGTTTGCCACGAGGATCGAACTTGGACCACAGGGCAATGAACTTTACGCCAAACGATTCGAAAACATAGCTAAGGCCGCCATGCCGCTTCTTCGACCAGTTGAGCATTGTCGACGAAAAGGCGCGACCTCCGTCGTCATGGTTGCCTAGGACGTCGTAAGCCTTCCACTTCAAGTTGTTCTTGAGCAAGGAATCGTACCCTCGCATGGCGGCATTGGTCGGCCACTCGGTGATGTCGCCAGCACCGATCACGAAAGCCGGTTCCGCAACGTTTCCGTCTATCTTTTCCGGATATGGCATTCCCGGCATTTGGTTCATTGCCGCGACAAACGGAAGCAACCTAGAAACGTTTCCGTCGGTCTTCACATGCTGATCGGACCATCCGAAAAAGGTTAGAGCAGCCTCCTTTTCCTTACCCGATAGAAAAAAGGGGGATAGAAAAACCAAAAGATAAATGAAAGGCATTCTGAAGATAGGGAATGATGTTTATGTTGACGGGAAATCGAGCAAGTTAAAACATGATCAAGTTGATGAATCATCTTCGTCAATTCGCTCGGGACGGCAATAGAGATTGAAACGTTTGTCGGATAGAAAACCGGCGAGCGTCATTCCGAAATTGTCGGCAAGTTCGACCGCTAGGCTGGACGGGGCTCCCACTGCGGCAAGCATGGGAACACCTGCAAGGAGAGCTTTTTGAACAAGCTCGAAACTGGCTCGACCACTGACTAGGATCAAGTGATTGGAGAGAGGCCATTCTCCCGCGAGAAAGCGACGGCCGAGCAGCTTGTCCATCGCATTGTGGCGGCCAACGTCTTCGGCGACGTCGATAATTTCTCCAGATGAATCCACAAGAGCCGTGGCGTGAAGCCCGCCCGTCCGGGCAAAAGTTCGCTGAAGCTTAAGAAGCTTGCCGGGCATCGAGCGAAGAACATCAGAAGTCATACAAAAGCCATCTTCCTCGATTCGTTTCAAACCCCGAGCCGATAGCGCTTCCAAGGTGGCCTTGCCGCAGACACCACAGCTCGATGAGGTGAAGACGTGTCGGGATAGTTGTTCGAAATCGACGTCGACGCCTTCCCGAAGAGCTACCCGAGCAATGTTCGGGGCAAGACCAAGGCCCGAGTTGTCCTCTCCCGAACCGATGGAAATTTCTTCGATATCCTCGTAAGAAGAGACAATCCCTTCCGTCGCGAGAAAACCCGCGGCCAGTTCATCATCTGCTCCGGGGGTACGCATGGTGATCGAAATACCCCTGGATGCGAGAACGCCCTGCTTCCCCCTGTAAGAGAGTCGAATTTCGAGAGGTTCTTCGACGGCAAGCAAATCCTCGACAACCACGGATTCGTCTTTTGCGCGACGTTGTATTCGCACGCCCTTGGTCGACAGGTCGGTATTGCTCATGGCATGGAATCGTTTCGGTCTTTGAGTTATCGGCAAGCCGAATCGCGCGAGTCGCGCTTGCCAAGGATTTCAAGAATGGCTTAAGTAAACGGCTATGCTCATACTAATTTCACCGGCAAAGACTTTAGACTACGAAACACCGCCCGCCACGGAGGTCTGCACCCGGCCCGACTTCCTCGACGAGTCCTCTGCCTTGATCAGGGGGCTGAGCAAGCTTTCCGAGGAAGAGGTCGGTGAGTTGATGGGCATCAGCCCGAAGCTCGCGAAACTGAACAAGGATCGCTTCTCAAACTGGAAGGCACCCTTCACACCTGAAAACTCGAAGCAGGCCGCTCTCGCCTTCAAGGGCGACGTCTACGAAGGCATGCGAGCTTGGGAATTCGATGCAAAGGATTTCGCATTCGCTCAAAAGTCGCTACGTATTCTTTCAGGCCTCTACGGGTTGCTTCGTCCTTTGGATCTCATGCAACCATACCGTCTCGAGATGGGCACGGTCTACGCAAACCCGGCGGGCAAAGACTTATACGCCTTCTGGGGAGACCGCCTCGCCAAGGCGATTGACGAAGCCGTCGTCGCCAGCGGTAGCGACCTGCTCGTCAACCTCGCCTCACAGGAGTACTTCAAGGCCGCCAAGGCAAACACCCTGAAGGCACGCATTGTCTCGCCCGTCTTCAAGGACGAGAAGAACGGGAAATACAAGATCATCAGCTTCTACGCCAAGAAGGCCCGCGGTCTGATGAGCGCCTACCTCATCCGCAACCGGGTGACGAAGGCCGAGGAAATCACCGGCTTCGACTTTGCAGGCTATCGTTTTTCCCCCGAGGACTCAGTCGACGACGCCCCCGTCTTCCTCCGTGAGGAACATCTGGCGAAGGCAAGCTGAACGACCACCGCACACAGGCATTTCCATGAACGTAGACAACGCAGAGATCAATCGCCGCATAGAGGAGAAGCACCGGCTCGTTCCCGGTAAGTCCGCCCTGCTCGTCATCGACATGCAGCACGGGTTCCTCGACGAAGGCGCCTCGCTGGAAGTGGCCGCCGGACGGGCAATCATCCCGACCATTGGCAGTCTCGTCGACGCCTTTCGGGCCACGGGAGCTCCCGTCATCTTCACCGAGTTCGTCTACGCCGACAACGTACCCTGCCTGCGAGGCGATCCCTTCGGCGTGGAACACTTGCCCGCCAAGAAAGGCGAACCGACCGGCCTCGAGCATCCCTCGTCGAACTGCCTCATCGGCCCGAACGCGGGGGAAGGAGTGGAATCCGCCGAGACGGTCGAGGAACTGGCCCCTCTGCGGGGTGAACTGGTGATACAAGGCCACACCTACGACAAGTTCTACGGAACGCCCCTCGATCTATCCCTGCGCAGCCAAGGCATCACCCACCTCGTGGCCACCGGCATCACGACCGACGTCTGCGTGAGCGGCACCGTCATCTCGGGAACCACCCGCGACTACCGCGTAACCCTCGCCACCGACGGCGTGGCTTCCCCTTTCCACGATCTTCATGACGCCGCCCTCAAGCTGCTCGCCCACAAGTTCGCCCGCCTAAAGACGACCGAGGAACTGATCCAGGAACTGGCCTCCTTTTGAAAACACCACTTTTAGTCCAAGCTCTTTTCCACGGTATCGCGACAGGGGTTTCCCTCTTCCTGCTCGCCTGCGGGGAGCCTTCCAAACTCATTCAAAAGGCAAGCGACGAGGTAAACCTAACGAGCGAACCAAACCTCGTTCATGTTCCCGAAATCACCTCGAACGCTCTGAAAGTCATTCATCCGCCCCCGGCTCCGCTCGAGCCCAGCTCCACCTCACAGGGTGCCTTGACCATCCTCGCCCACAATGTCCAGAACCTCTTCGACCTAGACGGGGTTTCCGCATACAACGACTACAAGCCCGAATATTACGGAGCCTCCCAACTGCAACGGAAACTGGCGAACCTCACGAGCCTCCTCGCCCGCTTCGGCGACGGTGCGGGCCCCGACGTCGTCCTGCTCCAGGAAATCGAACTCGACCGCACGGCGGAACGTGACAAGTCGGCCGCCGAACTCCTGAACGATGCCTTGCGGGAGAAAGGTCTCGGCCCCTACCACCTCGTGGAAGGCCGAATAAAGGAACAGTCGCTGAAGGCATCTCCTTCGATCGTCTGCGTGACCTTGTCGAAGTTCCCCGTGGAGGAAATCCGCATGCATCCACTGGAACGAGCCCGGCCGATACTTGAAACAAAAATATTGATCCACGGAAAACCTCTAATCTTATTCAACAACCACTGGAAATCCGGAGCATCTTCCGCCTCACTGGAAAAGGTACGCCTAGTCAACGCTCAAGTGCTACGCAAACGCATCGACGCCCTCCTCGCCGCCGATCCCGCCGTCGACGTAATCGTGGGCGGCGACCTCAACTCCCATTACAACCAAAAACAAGTCTACGGCTCCGCCATGCCGCAAACGGGAGTTAACGACGTCCTCCTTTCCCACGGGAACGAAACCGCCATGCTGAAACCTACACGAAAGCTCTACAACCTTTGGCACGAACTACCTCCCGAGCAAAGAGGTTCCGACATATGGAAAGGCGAGTGGGGCACCCTCATGCACCTTATACTTTCGCACGGCCTTTATGACGACAAAGGCATCCAGTACATCACCGACTCCTTCCGCACGGTTCGGCTATCGGACTTCAACCTTTATCCTGAGACCGGTACACCCCGACGATGGTCTAACGATTTCGGCGGCCTCGGCGTAAGCGATCACCTCCCAATCGTAGCCAGTTTCAGAACCGTCTCCAAAGGGAAGCCTGTGGTAATTGGGAAAAACCATTCTTCGGCACCTCGAGACCTTCCGAAAATCGACTATTCGAAAGCACTGGCAAACGCACAACCCTTTACCCAAGAGATGGCAACATCGGCCAACTACGGACGAATCTTCAGCTTTTCAGGCAAACTCGCTCAACAAAAACCGCTAACGCTACAAACCGAAGGCCACCCCATCCAACTTTGGAGCTTTGACGAAAGAGTGAAGGAAAAATTATTTGCCCTTAAAAAAGGCGACATGCTCAGCGGCTACGGATACCTGTCGCGCTATCGCGGGAAGTGGCAACTACTGATCGAGAATGCTAAATGGTTGATCGAATAAAGGGGATCAATCCTCCGTCTTGTCCGGATTTTTGTTCCTGATTCGAACTTCCACTGATTTTTTCTGCATGTCGCGATAGTAATTGGCGTTACCTCTTCGCTTAGTCTTACCCGTACCCGCACGCCCACCTTTACGTCCCATGAGGGCGGCCGCCTTAAGTAGAATTTGCTTTGCAGTCACAACTTACCAGCAATTCGATCCAGCGTACGCAAGACTCCCGCCGTCCTTTCATAGGATTCAGCCATGTCCTTGATTATCGAATCTACCTGACGAAGAGCAATTTCTCTACCATCCAAATGCGAGTCGGAAGAAATACTTCCCTCCCCTATCCCACCTTCATAGGCTTGACCCATACCGAATTCGGCGGCCGACGTTTTTTCTTCAACTCGTTCGATGACATCGATCTCAATTTCCATAATATACCAATCTCATTTACACAAGCGTTTGTGTAAAACAAGAAAAAAACAATAGGTTGGTTGAAAACTTGAATTAAAAACTACCGGAGTTTGGAACGCAGATCCGCCTTAAGCTCGGGAAGTCCTTCCTCGAGAATAGCGGATATCGGGTATATGGGAATTTCGGGATGAGCCTTTCGAAACCGTTCCAGATTTTCAGCTGAAGCGGGCTCATCCATTTTGTTTCCCGCAACAACAAAAGACTTGGATGCGACTTCCGGATCGTAATTGTCCAGTTCGGTTCGCAACTGAAGAAAGTCGTCCAGGGGGTCTCTTTCGTCGGTGGAAGCCAGATCGAGCAGAATCAGGATGATTTTACAACGTTCCACATGTCGAAGAAAGCGATGACCGAGACCACGGTTTTCGGCAGCCCCTTCAATCAAACCGGGAACGTCGGCCATGGTGATGCGATCGTAATCCTCGGGATATTCGACCACGCCAACGGTCGGGAAGAGAGTCGTGAATGGATAGGAGTCAACCTTGACGGAAGCATTGGAGAGGGTATTGAGCAAGGTGGACTTGCCCGCATTTGGAAATCCCACTAAACCAACGTCGGCAATCGTCTTGAGTATAAATACGTAGTCCCCTTCTTGACCGGGGTCACCGTCCGTAAATTGTCGAGGAGTTTGATTGACCGAAGACTTGAATGTAGCATTTCCACGGCCTCCCCTCCCCCCCTCAAGCAACAAGATTTCCTGATCAGGTTCGAGAAGTTCGCATACGATTTCATCCGAATCCCTTAATTGAACAACTGTCCCCGGAGGAACTTTGATGACGCAATCCTCCCCGCCTTTGCCATTTTGATCACCACCTCGACCAGGTTCTCCGTTCTTGGCCTTCCATTGCGGATTGAAATGAAAAGCTCGGAGGTCCCCGACATTTACGTCGGCCACGATGCGAAGATCCCCACCCTTCCCGCCGCTACCACCGTTCGGGCCTCCGTTCGGCATGTATTTCTGGCGGAGAAAGCTTACGCAACCGTGTCCGCCTTTCCCGGCTTTCAGAATAACTTTAGTCTGGTCGTAGAACATACTTAAATGATCGAAAACATTGTGATCTCCGACCGAATGATCGCACAACCCCTACTCGAGGTCAACGCGTCAAAGGAGGTTGCCTCGCCTCAATAGCGGTAATGCTCGGGCTTGTAGGGACCATCGACCGGCACGCCGATGTAGTCGGCTTGCTCTTGCGAAAGCTCGGTCAACTTGGCGCCTAGCTTTCCAAGGTGCAAGCGAGCAACCTCTTCGTCCAATTCCTTGTCCAAACGATACACGCCGACTTCGCGGTCCATATTGTTGCGAATGTCGATCTGAGCAATCGTCTGGTTTGTGAAACTATTGGACATTACGAAACTCGGATGGCCGGTAGCGCAGCCGAGATTAATCAAGCGTCCTTCGGCAAGCATGTAAATGCAGTGACCGTCGGGAAAGGTATAACGGGAGACGGGACCACCGGGAATCAAGTCCTCCTTGATAACCTCGCGAGTAACACCTTCAGTAGCTTCAAGTTCGGCAACTTGTATCTCGTTATCGAAATGACCAATGTTACAAACGATCGCCTGATCCTTCATGCGGCTCATGTGATCGACCGTGATAATGTCCTTGTTGCCC
>CALBIN010000032.1 GCA_937893275.1 uncultured Opitutia bacterium
GGTGGTGGGGGTTCCTGGGCCAAATGTAACCTCGAAGGTATCCGCATCACCATTATTTGCACTCCCTGAGGTTACCCAACGGTCGGGTCCTAACGCAAAAGTGCCCGGATCGTTGTACTGAAGGGTAGGATCCGGACCGGCAAAACTGCTTCCGGTGCTGAAAATCTCCTGATTGCCCATATAGACTCGGTAGAGATCTCCTGCTCCTCCTGAATTCGCACGAAAGGTAAGGGTTCCCCCAGGTGCCTGGACATCAACGGTTTGAGCTCTAACTGCATGACTGGCTCCACCTTTACCACTAATCAAATCAAGTTGGCCCAAGGGAATGTCTTTGGCATCACCACAAACGAGGTTCTGGTTGAAGAGCCTTATTCCGTTGAACTTCTTGCCCATCAACTTATCGAGTTGACCTACCAGTTTCTGGAATTCCAGATTGTGCGCCGCTCGATCGGCATCCGCCAAGACAGGATCAATCCCCTGTTGTGCCAGATATTCCATTCTGGTATAAGTTTTTCGAACTTGCTCCAAGCCAGCTTGCTGCATGGTCAAGTAAGTTCGGGCATTTTGTAAGTTTTGACGAGAGGCCGTATCATGCATGATCTCAAGCCGCTGCCTAGCGGTTTGGGAAATCGCCCCCACATCATCGCGGGAATGATTGATTTTGAGTCCCGTGGAAAGACGTTCCATGGGACGTTCGTAGTTGGCTCGAGCCGAGATATAGTTACCGCGGGACTCGATGAATCCATAGTTGGTTAGTTGCATAGCGAGACCTCCTTGTCTCAGGGTTTACATTTAGTAATTAAATGATTGGGCACCGCCCTCCTGGCGGAGCCCTAAATCAGGTAAGGTTCATATATTGGTTTATCAGTTTATTGTTGGTTCATTTGGAAAAGAGAGTTGTGTAAGTTTTCCGACAGACGGACCACAAAGATGAACTTCCCTTCAAGCCACAGGGTACGCAGTAGATTAAGCGTCGGGATGAAAAAACCCCGATCATACTGAGCGAACGGAATGTTCGCGTACATACGGATACGAAATTGCTGAGTTGCATGAAGAGACTTCCTTGTCTCGGAAATAGTTTGCAGGTGAATGCAAGAAGGCACCGCCCTCATGGCGGAGCGCTTGCTCGGTTATGAGTTCATATATTGGTTAATGGGTTGTAATGGAGTTACGGGAAAAGAAGAGGTCTGCATCAGGGCACGACAAAGTGTCCATTACGCCCAATAGGGAGTAAAGGCAGGGCATAGGAACCCATGCAAAACGGATACTTTGAGATTCGGGCGAGGCTCGACCAGGCGGACCACAGGACGGGGATCCTGGACTACAAGTACGTAGCAAAGCCGCTAGGCAATCGCCTATGTGGAAAGCCGTACGCGACATCCGCCAAAGTAGATGCTGCCCACGATCTCCACTCAAAGAATATGAATGTAAAAAGGTAAAGGTCGCCACTAAGCTTCCTCCTGAAGAAAGTGTGGTTGAACAGTCTTGACCTACCTCCTTGTGGGTCGGGACCTATGTAGTAACTAGGCCGCATCCATGCAGCTACTAAAACAATCGGACGGGAAACTAAAAACTTTAGGAGAATTCGAAAAAAATTCCATTTGAGCGAAAGAACTTGGAGAATTTCGAGTCATCGCTAGTTTGCCGAACGCGAGAACTTTAAAATGGCGCCAAAAAAAAATAGATCGGGAGCGTACGGGCATTTGCCTGCAGCCGTTTCTCCCGGAATCCGATTGTTTCCCATCGCTCAAGCATTGGGGCACTACAAGCGAGAAGACTTTTCGGGCGACTTTCGAGCGGCCCTTAACGTTGCCCTATTGGCTTTTCCCCAAGGAATGGCTTATGCCTTGGTCGCTGGAATTCCCATAAAGTACGGAATCTTTGGTTCGGCCGTGGCGGCCATAGCGGGTTCGCTTTTCGCAGGATCCCGCTTTATCGCACTTGGGCCGACCAACGCCACCGCCGTGCTTCTTTTCGGGACATTTGCGGGCTTGCAATTAACCAACGCAGACGGAGTAGCTTCCGGCGAAGCCCTTGCGTTGCTACCCCTTTTCCCATTGCTAGCGGGAATCTTTCTCGTCGCCGCCTCTTGGCTACGCCTAGCCAGCATGGTGCAATACGTTTCCCGAACGGTAATCACGGCGTACGTCACGGCGGCGGCCATCCTCATCATTGCCAATCAGTGCCATCACATCCTCGGTTTTCGTTTCGAAGGAGGAGAGGCTCCCTCGACCTTTCTCGAAGTGGCATGGGCAACGATTCGGTCGCTTGGCAATGCTTCGGGTCCAGCGATTGCAATGAGCGCCTTGACGGCCATGCTTTTTCTTTTGCTCCGTGGACGTTTTCGCAAGCTGCCCAACGTTGCCATTACCTTGGTCCTCGCATCGCTCACGTCGCTGGGCTTCAAGGCATACGGTTTCGAGCTACAAACCTTGGAGGCTTTTTCGGCTGGGGCAGGATTTTTTGCACTGCCTAACTTCGACGCAATGGGCATTTCTTCGATGGGAATGATCTGCTGGACCGCAGGAGCCTTGGCTCTACTCTGCGCACTGGAGGGCATTTCTATTGGCAAGTCATTAGCCGCTCGAGCAGGAGAACGCCTAAATGCCAACCAAGAAACTTTTGCCATTGGCGCAGGCAATCTGGCATGCGCCTTTTTCTCAGGCATGCCTGCGTCCGGGTCTTTGACGAGATCTACGGTCAATACCCAAAGCGGGGCCCGTTCGCAGGTTTCCATGCTTTTCGCTGGGCTGTTTGTGCTGGCGGGAGCCTTTTTTCTCGGACAGCTCGTAAGCTATGTCCCGTTGCCGGCATTAGCCACCTTGGTGGTATTCATTGGCGCATCCCTGATCAGATCAAAGCAGATTCGAGCTGTGGCACGAGCCACTCGTTCGGATGGTATCGCCTTCACGGTCACACTTGTTTTCGGTCTGCTTCTCTCCTTGCAAATCGCGATTTTCGCAGGAGTGGCAACTTCGATACTTTTATTTTTGAGGAAGGTGTCCGAACCCGAATTAGTGGAATACGGCTATACCCAGGAAGGTCATCTCGCCGCCATCTCCGATAACGCAAAACGACCGGAACCTGAGGTATCGATCGTCCATGTGGAAGGCGAATTGTTTTTTGCCGCCGCGGAACTGTTTTACGAACAAATACGCAGAGTGGGCGAAGACCGCAACCTGCGTGTGCTTGTACTAAAGTTACGTAATGCCCACCATCTTGACGCCACGTCAGTGCTCGCGCTGGAAGAGTTGTTGGACTATCTCAAGGAGAAGAATTGCCATGTGCTTTTGTGCGAGATACGAAAAGACATTTTACGCATTTTTCGAAACTCGGGACTACTCCCACGCCTTAATCGTAAAAACCTCTTTATCGATAGCCCAAGCAATCCAACTCTTTCTGTCGCCAAGGCCATTCGAAGAGCCAAGGAGTTGGTTAAGGGAGAAAAGGCTCAGGTAACCATCTACGCCGAGCAAATAAAGCAATCGGAACGATCCGGAAAGGAAAGTTAAGAAATTTCCAAGTTGCTCGATAAATAAGATTCAGCGAGGTTCGCCGATCTTTCAAAAAGTAAAATGTGAGATCGAGTTACTTAAGCTCGCTACGCCGTTTGGCTTTTAGGTTTTTGAGGTTTTTGAGAAAAAGGTCGTGAGTAAAGTTTTCGATGGATTCCTTTTCCATTTTCAACAAATGAAGCTCTTCTTGCAAGTCCTCGGCCATGGGGTCGCCGCCTTCTTTGCTCGCCCGCTCCAACTTGGTCCGCAGATCGTGAATTTTTTTGTTCACTTGTTCGATTTCGGCATTCTGCTTGACTCCCTGACCATCATCTTTGTTGGCGGCCATAAACCTTGTGTGATTGAAATTTTTGAGGGCCGCTTTTTCTTCGTCAAGAGAAGCTAGCTCTTCGCGAAACTTCGCGAGGTTGGTAGCAGTCTCCGTTCGCTCTTCATCGGTAACATCGGACTCTTCTTGACTGGCCTCTAATTTCTCAATGCGTTTACCAATTTGCGCCTTTCGCCATTTGATGCGACGATTCTTGCTGGAAATACCCTTTTTGGGCTCAAGCATATTCTTGGCCTTCATAAAAGTGGTGTGACCTCCGTCATCAATTGAATCCAATTCCTTTTGGAGAACATTTATCTCACCCCGACAGGCTTCAATGTCGGCCTTTTTGTCGATACCCGTTGATTGTGTAGCCTCAAGCTCTTTCGCTTTGCGCCTTAATTTGTGCAAGTTTACAATTACTTGGGCTCTTTTATTCTTAATGTCCATTACTGTTATAAAGGTTTATCGAACATCGAAACCGATTAGGTTTCAACCCCAATGTCTCAAATCACAATTCATTATATTTGTCGGATCTTCCCTTGGCTTTTTCCACCGGATAGCGATCTTTGTTTCTCTGCATCTTTTCGTTAATCGCGACTACGGGGTCGATGCATGCAACATCGGCAAATCTTAGGGCATAAATCAATACATCGGCCAACTCGTCAGCGATCGCAACTTTCTTTTCCGGATTCTCGCAAAACTGGCGGGATTTTTCGCTCTCACACCAAAGAAAATGCTCCATGAGTTCTCCGGCTTCTGCGGCAAGAGCCATCGAAAGATTTTTGGGAGCATGAAATTGTTCCCAGTCTCGATCTTGGGCAAAAGAACGTATCGTAAGGATGAGTTCCTGTATCGTTACCTTGTCGGATGCCATAACAGTCCATCATTCATGACGATGACAAACAGTAAAAGTCAAGGGTGTTGCGAGTCGTAATTACAGCCAGCTCTGCCTGCTCCACCTCAAAAGCCTTCGCCAAATATTCACCGATATAGGGAAGGAAGGAAGGCTCGTTCGATTTTCCGCGAAAAGGGACGGGGGCAAGATAAGGGCTATCCGTTTCCAGCATAAGTTTTTCCAAACCCTGCAAGAGAGCAGCTTCACGGACATTCTCTGCATTTCCAAAAGTAACTATACCGGTAAAAGAGCCACGACCACCCCGTTCCATTAACTGCCTCATTTCATTTGGCCCATCGGCAAAACAGTGAAAAACAACTTTGCTCCACTCGACGCCGGAGTCATCGATTTCCGCAACGCAGTCAGCAAAAGCGCCCCGGCAATGGACGACCACGGGAAAACCCAATTCCTTGGCCAAGGCCAATTGGTATCGAAAGGCCGCCCGTTGGTTAGCTTTCAGGGGTGCCGCTTTTGCCTCCTCTTTGGGAAGGCGAAAGTAATCCAGCCCGATTTCTCCTACGGCAACCGGCTTTGGCGCTAAGGCAAAAAAAGCTTGTAAGCTCACAGTGTGGTGTTCCCATGAGCTATCGACATAGTTCGGATGCAAACCAACGGTATAATGGATTTCGCTGGGAAATTGCGTGACCAGATCATGGTTGACCTTCCAATCTTCGGGGTCGGTTCCAATCGCGACCAAATGTGAAACACCCGCTTCACGACTACGTTCGAGGATTTCGGGAAGAGTTCCTTTATTGAAAAACCCTTCCAAATGGCAATGGCTGTCGATCCAATTCATATTCAACTAATGAAGGAAAAACGTTGCCTCCGCCTCCATGTAAACCGAAATCGACTTTCGCTTTTAGAAATACTAAGTAATATAACAATCTTCTGATAACAGAAAAAATGGAAAACGTCATCATCTTGGGAACGGGTTGCGCAGGATTCACTGCAGGCATTTACACCGCGAGGGCTAATCTTCAGCCACTGATACTCGAGGGCGACCTGCCTGGCGGGCAATTAACCACAACCTCGGAGGTGGAAAACTTTCCTGGATTTCCCGAAGGCATCGACGGTTTCATGCTCATGGACAATCTTCGCAAGCAAGCCGCTCGTTTCGGCTCTCGCTTTGAGAGCGCATTAGTCGATCGCGTCGATTTTTCCGAGGGACGCAAAATTCTTTATGCCGGAGAAAAAAGCTTCGAGGCACACTCCGTCATCATTGCCACCGGAGCAACTCCTCGCCTTCTGGGCATACCGGGCGAGAAAGAAATGTATGGCGGCAAAGGAGTCACCACTTGCGCCACTTGCGATGGCGCATTCTACAGAGACATGGATGTCGTCGTTGTCGGCGGTGGTGATTCCGCATGCGAAGAGTCCCTTTTCCTTACAAGATTTTGCTCCAAAGTAACTCTTGTTCACCGACGAGATGAGCTCCGAGCGTCAAGAATCATGGCCGAACGGACACTTGCACACGAAAAAATCGAGGTGATTTGGGACTCTGCCGTTGAAGAGGTTTTAGCCGGTGAAGACGGCAAGGCAAACGCTGTCAACATCCGGAATCTTAAAGCCAACGACACGAGCAACATTCCCTGCAAGGGGGTTTTTATTGCCATTGGACACGTCCCCAATACGAAACCGTTTGAAGGCGTCCTCGAACTCGACGAAGATGGTTACCTTGTCCCCGAGCAGAACAGCATGGTTCGTTCCTCTGTGCCAGGCGTATACGTTGCCGGCGATTGCGCGGATCATGCTTATCGTCAGGCCATAACCGCCGCAGGAATGGGATGCCAAGCTGCGATAGAAGCAGAGCGTTGGCTCGCCGAAAAGGAATAGGTTGAGCTTATGACCGAAGGCCGCGAACCGGTAAACGTGGCAGCCCATTTGGCTCTCGCGGCCCAAAACCAACCTCACAAAACGGCAATTATTCCAGCCAGAGAAGGAGCTTTTCCCGCTCGCACCTTTGCCGAATTGGAAAAAGACGTCGCCGCATGCGCACGCCTTCTATGCGTACGCGACATTCGACCACAGGATAAAGTTCTGGTCATGGTTCGTCCGGGCTACGAACTCATACTTAACGTGTTCGCGCTTTTTCTGCTAGGAGCTTGCCCTGTGGTAATTGACCCCGGCATGGGACTGCGAAACTTGTTGAAATGCGTGAAGAGCACTAAGCCGGACGGACTCATCGGTATCCCTTTGGCATGGCTTCTGGCACAATTTTTTCGCGGCACCTTCTCGGGGGTGCGTAACAAAGTCGTAGTGCGAGGAAATCGTTTCCTACGACAATTGAGGGGCTATCAATCCTCGGAACCCTTCCACGCGGCAGAGGTCAATGAAAACGATCTGGCCGCAATTCTCTTTACTTCGGGTTCCACCGGCCCTCCCAAAGGAGTCTGTTACGACCACGGCACATTTGCCGCGCAAGTACAGATGCTGAAAAAGAATTTCGACATCGAGACCGGCGAGCAAGATTTGGTGACACTCCCCGTTTTCGCACTATTCAACCCCGCGCTCGGTATGACCAGCGTAATACCCGACATGGATCCGCGCAAGCCGGCGCAAGCCGATGCAGGCAAGCTTGTCGCCGCCATGCAAAAGCACAAAATTACGAGTGCGTTCGGATCCCCGGTCCTTTGGCGAAAAATTGCCGACCATTGCGAAACCCACAAAGTAGAGCTCCCCGGCATTCGTCGCATATTCATTGCGGGGGCCGCAGCACCTCCGACCCTTGTCCAAAAATTAATTCCAATCCTCCCAAACGCACGCATTCTCGCGCCTTATGGAGCAACCGAGGCCCTACCCTTGTCCGTTGCCGATGCAGATGACATTTTGGCTACGCGCGAAAGCACAGAGCAAGGTGAAGGTTCCTGCCTCGGCAAACCCCTTCCAAATATAGACGTCCGCATTCTCCCCGTATGCAATTCGCCGATTCCAAATCTCGATGAAGTCGAAGAGCTAAAAGACGGAGAGGTAGGGGAAATCGCGGTCGCCGGACCAGTCGTAACCAAAAGCTACTATCGAATGCCGGGGGCGACTTTTGACTCTAAGGTATGCGACGGAAAACGAATTCTTCACCGCATGGGTGACCTCGGTTATTTCGATCGGAAAGGCTACTTGCGTTTTCTCGGCCGAAAAGCGGAATGCGTCCGCACCTCCGATGGTCCCCTTGAAACCGAAAGATGCGAACCCATCGTCAATGCGCTGACCGAGGTTCACCGCAGTGCCCTGATCGGCTTGGGCGAGGGTCGGGAAAAGGAGCCTGCCCTCGTGGTGGAACCCGAACCCAATCATTTCCCGCAAACGATGGCCGACAAGAAACGCTTGGCCAAAACAATTCTCGAAAAGCTTCACGAGCACGAACGCCTTCGCTTAATTAGGCTTATCTTCTTCGAGCGATCCTTGCCTGTGGACACGCGGCACAACGCAAAGATTCACCGTCTCAGCCTTGCTCGCAAAGGGGCGATAAGGGCGAAAATTGCCCAAGCCCAAGCGTATTTGCCATGAAGGTCATCGTTACAGGCGGTTCCGGGTTTATTGGCGGACGAGTCGTCCGGCGCCTATTGGAAAATGGACACGAGGTTCATGTGCTTGGCCGTACCACGCCCAAGGAAGAAAGCGGTTCGGCCTTTCACCAAGTTGACCTTGCCCGCGAAACGATTCCCGAAGTGATATGCAAAGGTGCGGACGCCGTCTTTCACATTGCTGCGAAAGCTGGCATCTGGGGCTCAGCTTCAAGCTATCATGCGGCCAACGTATTAGCCACGCGACAAGTTCTCGAGGTCTGCCGTACGCACCGCATTAACATCCTAATCCACACCAGTTCCCCCAGCGTTGTTTTTTCAGGAGAACCCTTTCGCGGAGCCGACGAGTCGCTTCCCTACGGTAGCAACTGGCTCGGTCATTATGCGCGGACCAAGGCAGAAGCTGAGCGTGAAGTACTCGGTGCCAATGGGAAAAACGGGCTTAGAACCCTCGCCCTCAGGCCGCATCTCGTATGGGGGCCGGGCGACCCTCACCTACTGCCAAAAGCTATAGCACGACACATGGCAGGTAAACTGCGCATCGTGGGATCGGGAGAAAACCGCATGGATCTAACCCATGTCGATAATGTTGCTCACGCTCATATATTGGCTCTGGACACCCTCGCATCAGGCCACCACTCCGGCGGGCAAGCCTATTTCATTTCGCAGGATGACCCCGTTGCTCTATGGAAATGGCTAAACCACCTCTTTTCCCATCTCGATCTCCCGCCTCTCTCCAAGAAGATTTCATTTCGCTCCGCATACTCCTTGGGTTTCATGCTGGAGTTAACTTGGAAAGTGCTTCGGCTTACAGGCGAGCCGCCAATGACTCGATTCGTTGCCGTCCAGCTTGCCAAAGACCACTGGTTTTCGATCGACGCGGCTCGGCGGGATCTTGGCTACGAGCCGATCGTATCAATGGAAGACGGCCTCCGCGACACGGTCGATTGGCTAAAAACTTCAGTCAAAGGACTTGGATAGCTACTGGCCCCGCCTCTGCCTGGCTGCCTCAGAAAGGAAGCAAGCTGCCGAAACGGAAAGATTCAGGGAATCTGCGGAGCCGGACATTGGAATAACAAGAGACTCATCTTGATTCTCCATCCAAAAAGATCCAAGTCCTTCACGCTCACTACCAAGAAGAATCGCTACCCCATCTGTAAAATTACCCTCCCACAAAGGTACGGCATTCTTCGAACTGGAGCCACATATACTTAGTTTGTGGGCACGGATAAAAGCGAGTACCTCTTCTTTTGACCCAACGGCGACAGGCATCCGCAAAGAGAGACCCTGAGAAGAGCGAATTACGTTAGGGTTGAAAAAGTCAACGACGGCGTCCGACAACAGGACGGCATCGACGCCAAAAGCTTCGGCACTACGCAATACGGCTCCGAGATTGCCAGGTTTCTCCACTTCATCGAGAACAAGTACGAGCGGGTGTGACCCTAAAGAAAGACGACTGGGCTGCAAATCGAAGATCTTGGCAAGGGCGATCAATCCTTCCGGGTTTTCACGAAAAGCCGACTTGGCAAAGGCATCTTTGCCCAGTTCGACAAGCTCGACGTCAGTCTCCTTGAAGCGATGTAAAAGAATCTCCTCTCCTCGCTCACGGAAAAAAGACGGACAATAATAAACCTCCGTAAAAATGCGCTCGGCATCAATGCCAACTTCGATTTCTCGCAGTCCTTCGATAGGAAAAAGGCTCAACTCCCTGCGCCGACGAGGAGACTCTCGGAGCTTCACGAGTTCTTTGACTCGTGAGTTTTGGAGACTGAGAATGATTTCGCTCAAGGCTACTGTAAAAAACGGTTTTGCGCACAACGGTCGAGTAAGATAAAGATTTTTTTATGACGCAAGCCCCGAAAAACTTTCGACCCGAACCATACGAATACCACGAAGAACTAACACTGCGCGTAGAAGATCTGACGAACCTTGGACGAGGAATAGCTCGAGACGGCGATTGGGTGGTCCAGGTCGCTCATGTCCTGCCGGGCGAAACCATAAAGGCTCGCGTGTACCGAAATCACCAAAACTATTCGGTCGCAGACTGCATCGAGGTGCTGGAGTCTTCTCCGGAACGAGTGGAGCCCGTTTGCCCATTATACTCGGATTGCGGAGGCTGTCAGTATCAGCATGTCTCCTACAAAGCCCAACTCGAATGGAAGCAACGACATGTGAAAGAGTCCCTGAACCGTATCGGAGGAGTAGACATAGAGGTGTTACCCGTATTTCCCTCCCCCAAGCCCTACGGTTACCGTTCCAAGCTAACTCCTCATTTTCAAACCGGTAAAGATGGGGAAATCGGTGCCATTGGCTTTCTCCGACAAGGTTCACGCCGTGCTATCTTGGATGTGCCTCAATGTCCCATCGCCACAGAAGGTATCAATGCAGCTCTCACGGATGCCCGCCAAAATTTAAGGTCAACTTGGAAAAGAAAAAAGGGGGGGACCCTGCTGCTCAGAGATACGCAAGAAGGCGTGACGACAGATTCTCAAGCCATTGTTTCAGAAACTGTGAACGACCTCGTTTTTCAATTCAAAGCTGGCGAATTTTTTCAAAATAACTCTTTCCTGCTTCCCGAAATGGTAAGTTACGTGGTGTCGGAGGCCAAAGGAGATGGACTCGAATGCCTGGTCGACGCTTACTGTGGGGGCGGTCTGTTCGCACTTTCGGCAGCCCAAAGCTTCCCACGAGTGATGGGAGTGGAGATAAGTCGAGACGGTTTCGATTGGGCAAGAGCGAACGCCGTTGTTAACCGGATCGAAAATTGTGAGTTTCTGTTAGGCAATGCATCTGAAATCTTTGCTGAGCTAAACATTTCAGGCGAATCGTGTTCTCTGGTGGTGGACCCACCACGCAAAGGTTGCGGGGATGATTTTCTTCGGCAAACTCTGGCGTTCGGGCCAGCTCGCATCATCTATGTTTCATGCGACCCCTCCACTCAGGCAAGGGACTCTCAATATCTGATAGAAGGTGGTTATGCCATCGTGAAGGCACAACCATTTGACCTTTTTCCGCAAACGAGGCATGTGGAAAACGTGCTCACTTTCGTGAAGGAGTCGCCTTCCTCTCACGAAGCCAACCTGTAGAGGTAAACTGCTCCACGTAAGGCTTCCGAGAGCTCTCGAAGAATTGAGGCCACTCGGCGAGTTCGGGTTCGGCGCCAAGATAGGCAGAAAGTTCTGCAAGGAAGAAGGTTTCGAAAAAATTCCAATTTACATCGGGAAGTGCCCGCATATCGATGGTCCCCTGCAGGAGCAAACCGGCTCGAGTCCGTTTTATCGCCGCGCCGGCTATTTTGGAATTAGTCGCAGACAAGATCACGTCTCGGGCGACAGGCTCAAGAAAACACTGTCCGGGAATAACTTTACGAGGCGTGAAAGAACAACCGCCTTCCTTGCAAGGAAGCAATACCGTATCCACGCCACATTTCGCAAAGCAGACCGAAATGGCACGATGTACATACAAATAGACCTCGCTCGCCGAACCCTCGCACACAGGATGAGAAGGGGGAAAGACAAGCGAATAGGTCCAATCCTCGCCATGCTTTACGATCCCCCCACCAGTCGGACGACGACAGAGGTCAATCTCGGCGCATTTGGTTTCCTCGAGCACCCAAGAAAAGTCCTGTCCATAGCCGAAAGTAACAGAAGGACGATCCCAGTCAAAGCGGCGAAAACGGGGCAGAGAGGCATCGGGGTACTCCTGAAAAAGCCACAGGTCCGTCGCCATGTTAACGGCTGCAGATTCACGCAGAAAAGGAAGGATTAGAAAAGAATCCGACATGGAGTGCTCAAGAAATCTTGAATCGACGGATATAGCGTGAAGGATCCTCGGCATGACTTCGGTACCAATCGTACAAGTCATCTGGAACGCAAAGCTCCTCAAGCTGAGAGGAAACATCGGCTGGTTGGGTTTTGAGTTTTCCCACAAGGGGTTCGAGCACAAAAGCGAGATCACCGGGACGTTCGCCCAGTTTGTCGGCAAGATCGGCCCGCTTACCCTTTGCTAAGAATTCGTGGGATAGGCCGAAACGTTCGAAAATGCGAAGTCCCAATTCATAGCGACTTAGCCGTTCGCTTCCTGCCCAGTGAAACAAACCGTTCAATTGAGGGCGCTCACACAATTCCACAAGCACATCAGCCACATTGTCAACTGAACTTGGCTGACGAAACTCATCCTCAAACAAGGTTGGTGTCTGACCGGCAACTATCGCGCGCAAAAGTTTTTCGTGCTGACTGCGCTGACCTGTTGGGCTATTCCCATTCAACAAGGTAATGCGCAAAACAACCACATTGTCTTCACAAGCTTGGAGCACGCGAGTTTCTGCATCCAGTTTCTGCCGACCATACTCGTTAACTGGAGCAGGAACATCGGTGGACCTGTACGGCGAGGCGGTTCCATCAAACACCAAATCGGTAGAAACATGAAGGTAGCGAACGCTTAGGTGCGATGCTATTTGCCCAAGTTTTTCGGCAGCATCTACATTCACTCTTCGAGCATGAACTGGATCCTCATCAACGGTATCGGGAGAAGAAACGGCTGCGCAGTTGACAATGACTTCCGGCCAGAGATCAAACAGAGTACGAGTGAGTTCCTCGCCTTCAAGAAGGTCTAGAGATCCGATCGGGCCCACCTCCGGTAAGTTATCGGCACCTGAAAAAGAATATGGGTGCACCTTATATTTGCGGCGCAGAGCAGCGCGACAAACAGCGGACCCAAGTAATCCGGTAGCTCCTAAAATAGCGATTTTCACATTTGCAAACCTATCATGCTCCAAGCCGTCCTCAAGTCGATACATGAACGACGGGCTTTTCCTTGCTTCCAATCGCAGCTAAATCTAGGGTAGAAATCTATATGCACACGGATGAATATCTCCGACCTCGCGAATAGTCATATTCTGGAACAACCCGTCTATCTACCGGGCAAGCCCATTCAACAAGTGGCGGCCGAGTACGGGCTGAACCCAAGAGAAGTTTGCAAGTTGGCTTCCAACGAAAACCCTTTGGGGCCCTCCCCAAAAGCACTTGCTGCAGCCGAAAGGGCGTTAGCGGACATAAGGCTCTATCCCGAAGGAGGAGGCCTCGAGCTAAGAGAAAAAATTGCACAGGTTCGAAATATCCGCGCCGAACAAATTGTTCTGGGAAATGGATCCAATGAAATCATCGAACTTCTAGGCCATGTGTTCTTGCAACCAGGTGACGAGGTGGTGACCGGTCAGTTTTCATTCGTCGTCTACAAACTTGTCGCTCATTTGTTCGGAGCCACTGCGGTCGAAGTTCCTATGCCGGAGTTTCGTCATGACCTAGAGGGAATGAAAGATGCCATTTCCGACAAAACCCGCCTTGTTTTTCTTGCCAGCCCGAACAACCCAACGGGCACGGCCAACGAGGCCGATGAAATCGTGCGTTTTGCAGAAGGATTGCCCAAACACGTCGTCTTTTGCTTAGACGAGGCCTATGCGGAATACCTTGAAGTCACCCCTAATTTGCTAGCCCTTATCGAAGCGGGGCGAAACATCATTTGTCTCAGGACTTTTTCTAAAATCCATGGCTTGGCAGGACTGCGGCTCGGATACGGTTACTCTAGCGAAGCCATGGCAGCTCTTCTTCATAGAGCGCGGCAGCCATTCAATGCCAACTCCATAGCCCAAGCTGCCGCACTAGCCACCTTGGGAGACGAGGAGTGGACGACTCAATGTCGCCAAGCAAACAAGGCCGGCCTTTCGCAACTAGAAGGAGGTTTTTCGGCCTTGGGTTTGGAATATGTCCCGAGCCAAGCAAATTTTATTCTCGTAAAAGTGGGGGATGGAGAAGCAATATTTGCCGAGTTGCAGAAACATGGGGTCATCGTACGTTCCTTCGGGGGAGGTCTATCGGAATACATTCGCTTGACGGTTGGCACTCGAGAACAAAACAAAAAAGCGCTCGACACCCTGGGCGCATCACTAGCCAATGCCTCTATGAAAAACTGATGAGCGAAGGTTTTCTTCTTCAAGAAAGTATTCCATGGTTACTTGCGGGATGGGTTCTTGCCTCCGTGTGGGGTCATCAAGTAGCGGTTTACCGCGCATTCGTAGACAGGATTCGGGCGGGAGCCTCCACATCCTCGGAAGAAGTTTTGCGAAAAGGAAAATTGGTTGGTCGGCTTCTGGATTCTGATAATGAGTTTCGCCCGTGGAGCGTAGAAGCGGCAACACTTTCGGCCGTTCAGATAACCTTCGGTTTTCTCGCTTTTTATGGATCATTCAGAGAACTCTCCGGGTCTACTGCAGCTTGGACTGCATACTGGCTGGCTGCCGCGGCATTTCTTCTCGTTCTGTTAGCGGAGAGAACGATCATCGGGATTCTGGGGCCGATGGTCGCGGCCCGTCCGTTTGCCGCTTGGCACATGCGAGCTGCAGCTCCCGCCATGCATACAATAAGACTGCTTTGCAAACCCTTGCGCTACATGCTCACCCTCAAGGAAAACATGCTTTGCGCAATAATCGGCAAAGAGAAAGAAACAGGTGAGTCGGAAGAGGAAGTGGCGGAGCACATTAAGACTCTGCAAGAAGAAGGGTCGGAGCTGCATCCCGAGATTCGCGAAATCGTTGGGAATACCCTCGACCTTAGGAATCTAGACGTTCAGGACGCCCTCATGCCTCGGAATCAGATTCGCTTTCTGGATGCTAATGACTCGATCGAGGAAAATCTCTCTCTCGCTCGCTCCTGTGGGCATACCCGCCTGCCGTTGTGCGATGACGATTTAGATCGTTGCCTAGGTATCGTTCACGTGAAGGACATATTTCGCCTTTTGGCAGAAGGCAAGAAAGTGGACTTGCGAAATCTTGCGAGACGAGCTCCGAACTTTTTCCCCTCCGATCCTCTCCCCGTAGCATTAAGGAAATTACTTCAGCATCGAGCTCACATGGCTATGGTTCTAGATGAATTCGGTGGAACGGTGGGCGCGCTTACCCTAGAGGATATTCTGGAAGAGGTGGTGGGAGAGATTCGAGACGAATTTGACGTGGAAGAGAATTTTATAATTCAAAAGGACACAGACTCATGGCGAGTGTCGGGAATGGCTCCCGTTCACGAACTTCCCGATGCATTTCATCTTGGCGATGAAGATGAAGACGCCGCAACCTTCGGTGGCACGCTCACCGGTCAACTGGGAAGAATACCCGAGACCGGCGAGAAGGTGGAACTTGGAAACCTTTGGGTAATGATTGAGGACGCGGACGAGACTCGTGTGATTGCAACGACAGTTAGAATTAAAAAACCTTCAGGAAAGACCAACTCCAAAGGCTCCTAATCCCTCGGGAATAAAATCGTTTTCGGCCCAAGAGAGTTCCCCGCAAGACGATGATCCCAAACCAAGTCGTCCTCCCATAAGGTGGTTGCGGCAATTCCAAGTAGTTTGTTCACCTGATCGTTAACACCAGGCATAACGGGTGCAAGCAATGCCACACCCAAGCGAAGAGCCTCGACGATAAAGGCCAGTGAGGTCTCTAGCTTTGCCCGATCCTCAACCGCCTCGGATTTTGCAAGTTTCCACGGCGAGCGCTCCTCGACATAGCGATTGATGCCTCGAATGAATACAAAGATTTTTTCTAGCCCCAAGTTAAACTTGTATTCATCGAAAAGTTGACGTGCTCCGACATGAGCCTCGTCCCACAAGTTGGCGAGGTCGGACTCAGGCTTCTCCGCAATAGTGGCTTCGGGCACCTTGCCGTCGCAATAACGAGCAGTCATGTTCAGGATGCGGCTTAGCAGGTTACCCAAATCGTTGCCGAGGTCGGCATGATAGCGAGAGTCGAAGCGTTCGAGAGAAAAGTCGGCGTCTTGCCCAACAGTCATTTCGCGCATCACAAAATAACGAAAGGCATCGGCCCCACGAAGGTCTATCAACTCCAAGGGATCTACCGATTCACCCGTACTCTTTGACATTTTGGCTCCGGAGATCATCCACCAACCGTGCACCAGAATACTTTTAGGCAAAGGCAGTTCGCAGGCCTTAAGCATGATGGGCCAGTAAACGGAATGAGGAGGAGCTAAAATGTCCTTGCCGATGACATGTACGTCGGCCGGCCAAAGGGAATCGAACCCTTCATCGCCAAATCCGGCAGCGGAGACATAGTTCACGAGAGCGTCAAACCAGACGTAGGTTACGTAACTTTCATCGAATGGCAGAGGAATACCCCACTCCAACCTCTCGCGAGGTCTGGAAATACAAAGGTCGTTAATTGGTTCCTTCAAGAATTCCAGCACTTGATTACGGCGGAACTCGGGCTGTATGAAATCGTCGTTCTCCAAGAGGAACTCGATCAACCATTCTTGGTATTGCCCGAGCTTGAAAAAATAATTGCTTTCGGTCACTTCCACGACCTCCCCGAAGATTTCGGGCCACTTCCCATCCACTTTGTCCTTTTCCTGCAAGAACTGTTCGGCTCGGGAAGAGTAGTATCCACTGTATTCAGCCTGATAAATTTCTCCGCGATCATAAAGTTGCTGCAAGAGAGAACGGACCACTCGCTTGTGCCGATCCTGAGTGGTACGCAGATAATCGTCGTGGGATATCCGGAGTTTGTCCAACAGTACGATAAACTCTTCTGCAATAAGATCACACCGTTCCTGGGGTTCCATCCCCTGCGCCCGGGCTCCCTGTTGCACCTTTTGTCCGTGTTCGTCCAAACCCGTTAAGAAATGGGTATCCACGCCCAAGAGACGGCGATGTCGCACGATAACGTCAGACAACACTTTTTCGTAGGCATGCCCAAGGTGTGGTGAACCGTTTGCGTAGTCTATCGCCGTAGTGAGGTAAAATTTTTTCATGAATTTGGCTCCCATGAATTAAGCTAACTGAAAGGAAAGACAAAACCTTTCGCTAAATTTTGTTTTCAATGGTTGACTCCACCGCCCCTATTTTCATGATGGGTAAAGATTCAGCGAACGCTTCTCGCAACAAGCCATTCACATGACGCGAGACTTCACCCTATGAAGCAAAGGCGAATCACTGAGAACTCCCTACATCAGCATGTCCAACGGCATGCAAATTACGGACCCATCATTATTAACGCCTTCTTGGTCCATGAGCGAAAACAACAATCCGCCTCAAGACCTTATTCAGGTCGAGGGCATCTTGGAACCGACTGAAAACAAGTCGGGCATCTTGCTTGATCTTTCAAGGGGGGGTAAAACAACCCCCCACGATCCCTTTGTACCCCGTGAACTGTTACGGCGCTTCAAACTACGGAAGGGGTCTCACTTAACCGCCAACGCAGCGTCCGACAACAAGTACGGCAACCCAAAGGTTCGCTTCATCGAGACTGTTGATGGTTTGTCGATCAAAGAGAGGAAGATTCAGTTTCGCTTCGATCAACTTACCACTATCCAGCCAAAAGAAAAATTGACTCTAGAAGTAAGTGACGGACGAATGACCTCGCGAATCATCGACATGTTTTGCCCCATCGGCAAAGGACAACGCTCACTCATTGTCGCTCCTCCGAGAACGGGAAAGACAACCATTTTGCACGATATCGCCAAAGGTGTGGAAGAAAATCACCCGGAGTGCCACCTGATGGTTTTGCTGGTGGATGAAAGGCCCGAGGAAGTCACCGACTTTCGCAGGTCTGTTCCCGCCGAAATATACGCCTCGTCAAACGACGAAGAAGTAAAGAATCATCTGCGCGTTGCCGAATTGGCCATCGAGCGAGCCAGGCGGTTAGTGGAAACGGGAAAAGACGTGGTCCTGTTGCTAGATTCGATCACGCGCCTATCGCGAGCGTACAATGCTGCCACCGGCAAGGGAGGGCGAACCATGACGGGGGGCTTGGACGCCAGGGCGCTTGAAAAACCTAGGCAGATATTTGCCGCCGCGCGCAATTCGGAAGAAGCCGGAAGCCTAACGATCGTGGCCACTGCTCTAGTGGAAACCGGCTCCAAGATGGACGAACTTATATTTCAAGAATTCAAGGGTACCGGGAACAGCGAGATAGTACTCGACCGCAAGGTAGCCGAACTTCGACTCTGGCCCGCCATCAACCTCGCCGCCTCCGGCACTCGCAAAGAGGAGGACTTGTTATCCCCCGAGGTCTTGGAAAAATCCTCGTTTGTCCGGCGAGCCATGGCTCCCATGAAAATTGTGGATGCTGCCGAGACCTTGATAGAAAGAATGGAAAAAACTGCCGACAACAAAGAGTTTCTCAAACTAATCACCACTGCTTAACATATTGACTCGAAGCCCGTTAGCAGACATTTTTTCATCCTTTTTCATCCTTTTTCCTACCTACTACCCGCATGCAAAATTTCGCCGACCAGTGCATGGACTTGGCTCGATCGATCCTTGGCAACAATCTTCAATACATCAGTGACGCGGGATCAATCTCCGCCGTCGCCGGAGAAGATACAAGAATTGACGAATCCGGCCACGCCGCGCTAGCGATAGGCGAATACTTTCGCGCCAGCGGGGATACGGAACTAGAAGGTCATGACCTGACCG
>CALBIN010000033.1 GCA_937893275.1 uncultured Opitutia bacterium
AGCGCCTGGAGCAGCCCAGCCCGCCCGAGGGATCGGAGCAGGTCCCGGATTGGCTTGACCCAATATCCTCCGGTTTCAGTTGCCTGATTCCTGCCCTTCCCCACGTATTTTTCTCGTAGGCAGGTACTGCTTCTGCCTAGAGTAGCTGATTTCTTTTATGAAATCTTGCGTAACTATATCTTTAGTCTCGGCATTGCGGGGTGGCCCGTGGATTCTTTGGGACGATTTAAGTAAAAGCATCCGAAGCGCATCGGCGCTTGGATATGATTCCGTGGAGCTTTTCACCGAGGGACCCGAGGCGGGTAATCCGGGAGAACTGGAGTCCCTTCTAGAGGAAACCAACTTGACTCTTGGGGCAGTGGGCACCGGAGCGGGAAAGGTGTTGCGGGGACTCTCGTTGACCGACTCAAGCAAAGACATCCGAGATCAAGCACGTACTTTCATTGGAGAAATGATCGCTTTCGGGGCGCGATTCGGAGCTCCTGCAATCATAGGTTCGATGCAGGGCTCTCATACTGGCGACGTTTCTCGCGAAGAGGCCCTGGGTTGGCTTGCAGAGGCACTAGAGGAGTTGGGAGACACCTCGGCGGTAGCCGGCGTAAAGTTGATTTACGAACCTCTCAATCGATATGAAACGAACCTGTTCAATCGTTTCACCGAAGCGGCAGACTTTCTGGATGATCTTTCCACCAAGGGAGTCACTCTCTTGGCCGACTTGTTTCACATGAACATTGAGGAAGCCAACATTTCCGCTACCTTGCGAGAAGGGGTTCGCCATCTCGGGCACGTTCATTTCGCCGATAGCAACCGGCGACCAGTCGGGTGCGGTCACACGGATATGTGCCCTATTGCGGAAACCCTGAAAAGCCTAGGCTATGAGGGTTGTGTTTCCGCCGAGGCCTTCGCTTGGCCCGATCCCGAAGCAGCAGCCAGGCAAACGATCGACTCCTACAGGAAATATTTCGGATAGATCCAAACCAACGTTTTCTAAAATTCGACCTTTCATGTCCCAACGCCCCAACATCGTTTTCTTATTCACCGACCAACAACGGCACGACACGATTGCCGCCTTGGGTCATCCTCATGTAATCTCTCCGAATCTGGACCGTCTAGTCAACGAGGGCGTGACTTTTACCCAATGCCACGTGACGGCGGCTTCCTGCGCTCCTTCCCGCGCCAGCTTGTTCACAGGACAATATCCTCACGTCACGGGAATCTTGAAAAATGCCGACAGCTGGACCCGCAGTTGGGTCGAAAATTTAGCGGATGCCGGCTATTACTGCGCCAATGTCGGGAAAATGCATACTTGGCCCTTTACGACTCCTTGCGGTTTCCATGAGAGAATCGTAGTGGAAAACAAGGATCGTTTTTTAGAGGGGGCGGAATTCAAGGACGATTGGGAAAAATACGTCGAGGAACGTGGTTTTGAAAAACAAAAGCGAATCACCTATCGCAAACGAGACGACTACCGAGAGAGCCTTGGTGCCTTTCTTTGGGAACTACCCGAGGAAACTCATTCGGATTTCTTCGTGGCCGACCGCACCCTCCAATGGCTGGGCGAATACGAAGGCGAAAAGCCTTTCTTTCTCGAGGTCGGTTTTCCGGGACCACACCCCCCGTACGACCCTGTTCCCCGCTTTCTTGATCTCTACGAGGAGGCGGACATTCCTCTCGCCCCCGTAACGCAAGAGGACCTTGATGGTCAACCCCCTCCGTTCAAGGCTATGCGCGTGCACAACGCGGAGATTGATCACGACTCCGTCGTCCACATGCTTAACCCGACCGAGGAGCAGCGCCGAAGACAACGAGCCCACTATCTGGCAAACGTTACCATGATAGACGAGAAAGTCGGCGAAATCATGAAGGCGTTGGAGGAAAATGGTGAACTGGAAAATACCGTGATCGTGTTTGCCAGTGATCATGGCGACAACCTAACGGATCACGGACACAGCCAGAAGTGGACGATGTACGAGCAGATCACTCGAGTTCCCCTGATCGTTTATGCTCCGAGTCGTTTCAAGGGCGGTCGGAAGGTCGAGGATCTCGTACAGCTTATGGACCTCGGGCCGGCTATTCTCGAGCTAGCAGGCGCGACTTTGCCGGAAACCATCGAAGCCCGGAGCATTCTACCGGCCCTTCAAGGAGATTCGACCTGGAAAGGTCGTGATTATCTATATGCCGAGCAAGCCAAGGACCTCATATTCACCGACTCCGAATTCATGACCATGATTCGGAGCAAAGACTGGAAGCTTGTTCACTTTATGGATGAACCGTTCGGGCAACTTTTCGATCTGGTTAATGATCCTGAGGAGTATCTCAACCTATGGGATGACCCCAATCATTCGGATACCAAGGAAAGCTTGTTAAACAACCT
>CALBIN010000034.1 GCA_937893275.1 uncultured Opitutia bacterium
GGACGAGTGTCGAATTAGGCAAGTTCTCTTTCCTTCATTCTGCGGACTTGTCCTTTAAGCTGGGGATTGGAATTCTTTTGCAGACACCCAGGCTTTTCAGCTTGGATCAATTGGAGAGAGCTCGAATCGATTGTTTCTCCTTTTCGGTAAACGAAACCTTTCCTTGAAAGAATTTCGCTACCCCCGCCAAAAGGATGGAGGCATGGTTCTTTTGGCGGGATTCTTGAGTTGTGAGTTCGTACTCGATTGTCGCCATTTTTCGTTTGATTGAAAGGACCTTCTCCTCGAAGACCACTGCATTTTCGTTCCGATTTCCGCTACCGGTTGCCGGTGAGGCAAGCTTTTTGCAGGATTCGGTAAGCGCCGCTAAGCCACTTGCTGCCTTTTGCAAGTCTTTGGCATCCTCGCTCAACTGTAGGGAACTTCTCTCCAATCGCGTTCTGGTATCGGCCAAAGATTCCGTTTCTTCCTTGTTCAATACCATTCGGAACGCCGCTTCCAATTTTTTTCGACTCGCCCGAATCTTCCCTAAACGGGTTTCCATTTGCTTGACGTCCACTGCGGTCTTCTGGATTTCGGCTTTCGCGGCGGTCACTCTGGCCTGTAGTCTTTTCTTCTCCGCTGCCAGCAATTCCTTGCGGCGTTTTTCGGCGGCAGCTGCCTCTCTCTTCCTTTGCTCTGCCGCCTTGGCTTGCATTTCCTTTCGCTTCTGGGCCTCGGTCTTTTCCTTGCCTTTTCCGTTCTTTTGGTTCCCTTTTTTGCCTTTGGAAGCCTGTTGTTTGGAGGGGGGCTTCTTTACCGTATCGCCGAGCAGTTCGGCCTTTGAGAAAGCCAAGCTGAGGGCGGCTATCGAACAAGCGACAATCGTGACTTTCATTTCTTCAGGTAGCTATCGGCAAGAAATTCTCCAAGCCGAACGATGCCGGCGGTGTCGATCATCAGCTTTTTTTCCTGCGGGGGCAAGTCGAATGCCTTGAGGTGAATGATCGCCTTGTCTCCTGCCGCTACTTTCTCTACATCGGCCACGACGTCGAGGTTGTTTACTCGCTTGTCGTCGGTTGGAGGTTGCTGGCTGACGAACCATTTCAGTTTTGGCACGTCCAAGTCCTTTCTGCTTTGGGTAATGATTGCCTGCAACCGTTTGGCGGCTTGCTTGCGGTAGGGATGGAAGGGCATGTCGTTTTCGCCCAGATGATAGAAAACTCCGGCGAGCTCGACTTCGCTGCCCTTGTCCGTGAGTTCCTTTAGTGATTTCTCGATGAAGGATATGAATCGCGGGTATAGGTGACGGTCTTCGGCCATGCTACCTTCGGGAGTCCAATCGATGATTTGCGATCCACTGTGGGTGAACTTGGCGATGGCGATATTTTCGGTGAACTTTTTTCCGAGGGTTTTTCCGAAGCTGAGCTCGGGACCGAAGGTGTCGTAGTAACCGACGAGACCGAGGGGTTCCCATCCCTCTGATTTCCTGTAACCGCCTCCCAGGCTGTATTTGTAGGCAATTTTCGAATTGTCCTTCAGGAGAGATCCCTTGCCCTTGAGCTCTTTCAGTTCTTGTACGAAGGCTCGCTCGCCTTCCATGTTCCGGTGGCCTGCGAGGATGAACAGCTTGATTTTTTCGCCCTTTTCGTATGGCCAGGTCTTCAGTGGTCGCGAAACTTTCGTTGCTTGCCCGATGGTTCGGAGGTAGGCGTCGGCGTAGTTTTCGCCATGCTCGAGTTGGCCCAAGGTCCCGTAGTGGTAATGCAGACCCACGCCGCCACCAATTTCAACCCCGACGTGCGAGGTCGGCACGTACTCGGCCAAGGCGTCTTCTCGGCACACTTTTTTCTGTCCCTGGCTGATCGCGTACATACGTGGTCTCAAGTCCATGCCCCAGATGGTCTTGGTGCAGAGTTCGCCCACGTAGAACTTCAACTTCGGGGTTTTCAGGTCGTGCCGCCACTTGTCTAAGAAATTCTTCAGGTTTTTCCCATAGTTCGGCATGTAGTCCTTGTTGAACATGTCGTTTTCTCCTTGGTGCCACATGAAACCCTCTATCCGGTACTTCACCTTCTGCTTGTCCAGTTCGGCCAAGGAGGAACGGATTAGGCTCAGGGTCAACGGGTACATCTTGAATCCAATCGGTTCGTCGGGATTCCAGTCGCCACCGAGATGGGTTCCGCCGGCGGCGCACTTGATGATTGCGATGGGAGAATCGATCGCCCCGGACACCTTTCGGGCAAAGCTCAGTTCGGGGCCGACCACGTTGTTGACGGGGTGCAGACCTACCCAGCCCTTGGACTCCATCTTCCTCTCGCGACCGATGGAATAGAAGAACCTGACCTTTTCCTGAGCTTCCTCCAAACCGGCGAAAGGTGGAAAGCGCTCGATATCCTTCACCTTGGAATCGGAGCCTACCATGTTGGACTGACCGGCGAAGATGAATACCCCTGACCGTGTCGCCGTCTCGCTTGTCTTTTCCTTTGGAGGAGACTCCAAAGGCCAACGTTAATGAAAACGCTAGAGCAATCACCGAAAAAGGTTGTCGTATCATTTGTCTCGAGGATTGAGCCCCGAAAGCCAGAAGGCAAGTGCCCAATCGGCGGCACCCGGTAAAAGGAGCGGCTACTCTACGGAGCCTGTGGCGTGGTTGTAGAAGTAGGGTTGGCCTTCCTTGCTAGATAGGAAGTAGAGCCATTGCTTGGTGTCGTTGCGGTAGAGGTGGGGGAATACCCCCGGCGCAGTCCAGTGCCATCCCGAGTTCTTCTTCCATGCCCATAGTCCGCTTGTTCCGTCTTGAACGATGTACAGCCACCCGAAATCCACATGGTATAGCCAGCCGTTGTCGTAAGGAATAAAAGTTCCGAACCAATCGGATTCACGCCAACCGCCAGCCGATGCATTGGCATCGTTCCACCATGGCACGGGCGTCGAGGCAGCATCTTGCGTGTAAAACCTCTTGATGGCACCGAATGTTGTTCCCTCCGCGTTCGCGGCGAATGCACGAACGTAGTAGCGAGAGCCAGCGAGGAGGGAGGAGGCTTGAACGGAGAAATTCGCGGATTGGGTGGCCGCCAAGCTGACGGCGTCTTCGAACCGCAGGTTATCGCTGGTCAGGACGCCCACTTCGGTTACGGGTGTGTTGCCGTCGCTCAAGACCGTGCCCCAAAGGGTTATGATTCCGTTCCCGTTGGCTGTCGGGGGCAGCGTGCGCACGATGGGTGCGAAGCTGTTGGTGGCGCTTATTTCAAGAACGGCTTCTAGAGAAGCATTGTGCTCGTCGCTTACTCGTACCCGAATGCTGTGTTCGATGTTGGTCTCGAAGTCGAGAACCGCGGCGGTTCGCAGGGATCCGTCCGTTCCGACGGCGAACGAGTTGTTGTCGGTCGATCCGTTGCCGTCGACCAAGGCGACGACATATGCGCCCGAGCCGTTGGTGTCGTCGGGGTCGCTGACTAGAAAATCGCCGATTTTGGTGCCTGTGGGGCTGTTCTCGATGATTTGGGAGTTGTCCAACGCGATCCCGTTCGGTGCTTGGTTGGCGACGGATGCGGCATCCATGGGGTCGCTCCCGTAGGCCACCTCCTGGGCATCACTGAAGCCATCACCGTCGTCGTCGGTGTCGAAGGCGTCCTCGATGGCGTCCCCATCCAAGTCCTCCACCACGTTGGTAACGGATATGGCGAAGGCTGTTTCCGAGCTCGCATCGTCGTTGTCGGTGACCCGTACCCGAATGGATAGTGAGCTCCCGGCCTCGAAGTCGAGCGAGCCGGCGGTTTTGAGGGTGCCGTTGGCAAGAGTGAATCGAGCATTGTCGGTTGAGCCGTTGCCGTCCACGAGGAAGAAGGCGAGGGTGGCGTTTGCATCGATGTCGGTCGCGGAGAAGTTCCCCACGATTGTACCCGCAGGTTTGTTCTCGCGAATCTGGTTGCCGGACAGGGCAAG